>CAZHEW010000344.1:1472-4212 GCA_964531815.1 uncultured Verrucomicrobiota bacterium | reverse complement strand
GCAGGCCGCGCATCGCCGCGTCCCGGGCCACCCCGGTGCCGACGATGCCGCCGCCAATTACCAGGACGTCAAACTGATCTTGTTCCAATGCCTGAATGGCCGCCCGCCGCTGCGCGGCCAGGTCCACCTTGGTAGCTGTGTTCTCGTTATTCACTTCAAACCTTTCTGTTGTTGCCTACCGGGCCGCGCGTAAACGCTCGCCCAGTTCCGCCAGCCCGGATAACACCAGGTCCGGCGGGGGTGTATGTTTGGCGGCCTGCTCCGCGGTCGCCTCGCCGGTCAAAACCAGGACGCCCAGCGCGCCGGCTTTGCGCGCCATCGCCATGTCCGTGTACAGTCGGTCGCCCACCATCGCCAGTTGCTCCGGCACCAGCGCGTGCCGGTGCAGGATGCCGCGCAGCATGCACGGGTCCGGCTTGCCCAACACCACATCCGGTCCCCGCCCGGCGGCCTGCTCCAGCGCGGCGCAGACTGCGCCGCAATCCACCAACACGGTGGGCTGGTCCGTCGGACAAATCCGGTCCGGGTGTGTGGCGATAAAAGGTTTGCCCTCCTTGATCCAGTAGGCGGTGCGGCACAGCCGCGCATAGGTCAACTCCGTGTCGAATCCCACCACTACCGCCTCCGGTTCATCGGTGGCGCTGTCGGCCGTCAAGACAAAGCCGGCACCCTCCATTTCCAGTCGCATGCTGGCCGTGCCCAGCACAAACAGTCGCTTTGCCTGCGGCATCCTCTCGCGCAGGTACTCGATCGTCGCCAGCGTAGAGGTATAAAGCTGGTCCGAACTCGCATTGATGCCTATCCTGCCCAGGCGCGCGAGATAGTCCCTGGAACTCTTGGAAGAGTTGTTGGTCAGAAACGTGTGTCCGATGCCCAGCCTGGTCATCAATGCCAGAAACGGCTGGGTAGACTCAAAAAGCGTGCCGCCACTGTAAATGGTGCCATCCATGTCCAGCGCCACGTGGCGAATGTTCTTCAACCGTTTGTTCATCAATTCACTATGCTCTTCTGTCGAATCCAAAGCCTTATGTCGTCGAGCGTTAACGCACTAAGTATCATCCGCGCAAAACCCTGTCAATACTCAACATTTCCAAGAGAAACGCAGCCCGGCGGGTTGGGCGGCGATCATCTGAGGGGCATCATAGCGCATGGTTTTAAGGTGAGGCGGAAGGCGTGATGCCTGTTGCGCTCGGATCAGCAGAGCTTGCGTCTAGAACGTTGCCGGTGTTCCGGGTGTTGCAGCGGAACTTGGGCCAGGGCGTGCGGGCCAGAGCCGTGCCGGCTCGCAACGATGAGAAACCGCCAAAAGGAACCGTGTTGTCGGCTGTATAGATTTGCCCCGTCGGCCCAACGGTCGGCGAACCGTAGCCGTAGCCGTGAAGCGAGTACTTCCCCTGCACCCCGCCTTCCGGAGTCATATAGCACAGCAACCCGGATCGAGACACACAGCAGATGAACCCATTGGCCAAAACGAGCGGCGAGGCTACAAACGGGTAAAGCTCGTCCCCGAATCGTTGCCACAGCTTCTTGCCCTCGGGGCTGATGGCGCAGAAGTGCGCATAGACCCCCAGGTAAATGGTGCCGTCCGGGCCAATGACGGGCGACGATTCGGTGATGCCGCCCGTGCGCAGCTTCCAACGCACGCTGCCATCGAAATTGAGCGCATATAGCCAGCCGTCCACCGAGGTGATGTAGAGGCATTGATCTTCATTCAGTGCCGGCGAGGAGATAATGGGACCGCCGGTCGCAAATTCCCATTTCTTCTGCCCGTCGGCTGCCAGGGCGTAGAATTTCTTGTCATGCGACCCGAAATAGATGGTGCCGTCCGCGTCAATTGCCGGCGATGAAACTACCTCGCCGGCAGTCTTGAATTCCCATTGTTTGACGCCGTTTGTATTCAGGGCATAGAAACTCTTGTCCCACGAGCCGAAATACACCGTGCCATCGCATCCCAAGGCGGGCGACGAATCCACCCAGCCGCCGGTCCGGAACTCCCATCGCTTTTTGCCGTCGGCACGCACGGCGTAGAATTTGCGATCCCGGCTGCCGAAATAGACCGTCCCATCCACACCAACGGCGGGCGCGGACTTGATTTCATTCCCCGACTGGAAGCCCCACTTGCGCGTTCCATCCGGGTTGAGCGCCCAGAGCATGCCTTTCCACGTGCCGAAGTAGATCGTTCCGTCACTTCCGATTGCCGGCGCTGAATCGCTGATGCTGTTGAGGGGCACCGACCAGTCATTGGTAAGCCGGCTGGCCGCCGACGCGGCGGTCACGGCCAGCAGCCACGCCAGGCTGATGGCAAGGGTAGCCGCGCAACCAGTTGCTTTCGGGGAAAAGCCCCTTCCGCCGCACGGGCGCTTGGTTGCTTCTTTAACGGGGGCTGAACTCATCCGGGACATGGGATTGTGATCTTCCTGCCGTCGCGTTCCGCAGTCAAGGTCGTAACCCATGACTCATTTCCGTGCGAATCTGAACCAGGCGGCGGCGCGGGGTTTCTACTTCACTTTCGCATCCGTCCGGAACGGCGTAGCCGGCAACCCCTCCTGGTTGAACAGGTTCACGTCCGGCGTGTTGGCCCAGCCGTAGCGCACCACCGCGGGCTTCGGCACCGCCGGACTGGAGACGACTACTTTCTCTCCTTCGATCCGGGCTGTTGCGGGAACAAAGTTCCCGTCCGCCCCCGCAATCGTGAAGCCCTTCAGCTCGCCGCCTTTGGCCAACAGCCCGCGGCCAATGT
>CAZHEW010000344.1:0-1372 GCA_964531815.1 uncultured Verrucomicrobiota bacterium | reverse complement strand
GCGCGGCCGGCGTTGGCCTCCCCCTGGTACCAGATGGCGCCCGCAATCGCATAGGGCTGCAAGGGCGCAATCATGCCGTTGTAAAGCCCGCAGGGCCGGCGCTGACTGGTGCGCGGATCGGCTGCGGCGCGCGACGCCTTCTTCGAACGCTTCACGGCGGGCGCCGGAGCGTAATTCCTGATGCTCGCCTCGTGTTGTTCCAGAATCCCCTTCAGCGCGGGCTCTCGCTCCAGCCCCGCCCGCGAAGTCCATGCCTCCGCGGGCGTCCCGCCCACCGAGGAGTGGATCAAGCCCACCGGCACTCCGAGCGCCCGGCGCAGGTCGCGGCCAAAGAACCAGGCGACGGCGGAGAACTTCGCCGCTGTGTCAGGCGCGGACTCCTGCCACGCGCCGGAGGTGTCGGAAAGGGGAGTGTCGGTCGCGCGGCGCGGCACGCTAAACAGGCGCAGTTGGGAATCGCGCGCGCCGGCGATAGCCTCAGCCGCGTTGGCAGCGCGCTCCAACATGAAGGCCATATTCGACTGCCCGCTGCACAGCCACACTTCGCCCACCAGAACGTTCGAAACCACCAGGGTGTTGCTGTCGCTGGCCACGCTCAGCGTGTAGGGCCCGCCAGCCTTCAAGCGCTTGAGCCGCACCAGCCAGCGCCCGCCCCGGGCAGTGGCGGACACCGTTTGTTCCTGAAATTTCACCGTCATCCGCTCCCCGTCGTTAGCCGTGCCCCACACTGGGACGACAACACCCCGCTGCAACACGGCGCCGTCGGAAAACAGGCTGTTGAGTTTCACTTCGGCGCGCGCGCCGGATGCCGCGGCGCTCAACAGGACGGAGATCCAGAGAGCCGACAAGGCGCGGTTCGGGACGGAAGTCTTCATATATGGGTGCATAGTGTAGCGGCGGCGGCGGCCGGACAAGAGCGGAAATGCAAGTCCACCGCGGCCGCCAATGCCTAATCCCGGGAATGCCGCGCCCCTACAGCGTCGCCAGTGTCTGTTCCAAATACTCCCTGTTCTTCCGCGCGTTGGCCGTCACGATTTCGGGCGTGTCCCCCGGGGCGCAACACTCCACCATCAGCGGCCCGTTGAAGCCGGCCTGCTTCAGTTCCGCGAACACCGCCCGGAAATCCACCTTGCCTGTGCCGAACTGAAGCGCGACGGAGCCGCGCTGCCCGTCGCAATCCTTCGCGCAGAAGCCGGTGACCTGGCGCGCGACGGGCTTGATCTGCTCCACAGGGTCCTTGCCGGTGTAGAAAAGGATGTTCCCCGCGTCGAACCATATCTTGAAATTGGGATGCTTGACCTTCTCCAGACAGCGCAAAATCTCCTCCGACGCCCCGCTCGCGCCTCCGTGCGGCTTCATGACCACCTTCAAA
>CAZHEW010000343.1:0-4216 GCA_964531815.1 uncultured Verrucomicrobiota bacterium | reverse complement strand
GCATTTTGTGGACTTACCGCCTTCGTATCGGAACTTATTTATGCACGAGCCCTAAACACCCGATGCGCTTCTATCGCGTTCGGCAGGTGAATTAATCCCGGAGATTTCCTGCCGCTTTTCCGGGCCGATCCTGGCCGTGGCAGACAGCGATCTCCGCGCTCCGCTGCTACTTGGCCATCACGACTTCGAGCGTGTCGTCGCGCTTGTGCGGCGTGTCTTCGTCAGCAACGGCCGCCGGGGTGGCAGTCGGTGTCTCCAAAGAAACCGCCGGATGCCCGGTCACCTCCTCGTTCGCCTTGTGGAACTTAACGCTGACGATCTTGCTCACGCCATGCTCCTGCATGGTGATGCCGTAGAGCACGTCGGCCATGCCAATGGTGCGCTTGTTGTGCGTGATGACGATGAACTGCGAGCGCGCCAGGAACCGCTGCAGGACGCGAACGAAGCGGTTGATGTTGGACTCGTCGAGCGGCGCGTCCAGCTCGTCCAGCACGCAGAATGGGCTCGGCTTGACCTGGTAGATCGAGAACAGCAGTGCCACGGCGGTCATCGTCTGCTCACCGCCGGACAGCAGTGAAATGGTTTGCAGCTGTTTGCCCGGCGGGCGCGCGACAATTTCGATGCCGCTCTCAAGCAGGTCGTGCTCGTCCATCAGCAGCAAATCGGCTTTGCCGCCGCCGAAGACCTCAACGAACATCGCGCGGAAGCTTTCGCGGATCTTCTCGAAGGTGTCGCGGAACATCTCGCGGGTCTGCGTGTTGATGCGGTTGATGAGCTCCAGCAATTGCGCCCGGGCCTGAACCAGGTCATCGTGTTGCTTGCTCAGGAACTGGTAACGCTGCTCGGTTTCCTCGTACTCCTCGATGGCCACCAGGTTCACCGGCCCCATCTCGTCAAGGCGCACCTGCAACGCCTCGACCTGCTGGGCAATTGCGCTCCAATCGGTCGCCGCGCCGGCCGCGGCCATCTCCTCGGGCGTCATCACATGGACCTTGGCCGGGCCCTCGTCGGCGTAAGTGATCGTAATACATTCGCTGCGAACAGTGTCGAGGTTGACGTGATACTTCTGCTGAATCCGCTCGCGCACGTTTTGGACCGACATGTTTTTCTGCGCCAGATCGATCTCCAGTCCCCCGCGCTGTTCCTGCAAGCCGGTCAAGAGCCGGCGCTGCTCGCGCAAGGCCTCTTCGCGCAACGTCACTTCTGTCTCCTGCGCCTGCTTCTGCGCCGCCAGTCCCGCCGTCTGCGTATTCACCTGCTCACGGTCGTGCCGGAGCGAATCAATCCGACCACGCGATTGCTGGATTTCGGACTCCGCCTGCTCCCTGCGGCCGACGAAGGAAGAAAGCTCGGTGCGCCGCTGCTCGATGACCTGCGTCAGCTCGCGGATGCGCTGATCCAGGGATCGCTGTTGCTGCTGTAAGGAAGCGCAGACCTGCTCTTCGGCGGCCAGCGCCACGCGGCTCTCGGTCAAGCCGGCATTCGCGCTGTCGCGCTCCAGACGCAAGGCATCCAGCCGCGCCGTCAGCTCCGTCAGCAGTGTCTGGCAGCTTTGCTCGCGCGCTCCCCCCTCGCTCGCCTGGGCGCTCAGCAGCCCGCGCTTCTGGCGTCCCTCCTCCTCCTGGGCGGCGAGGCTCTGGATCTCATAAACGACCGTGTCAATCTTCTGGTGGAGCAGCCGACGAGAATTGCCGAGGGCGTTGAACTCGCCTTCGTGCGTGGCGATGGCGACTTCCCGGGCGCGCAGTTCCGTTTGCGCCTGCTGCAAGCTCGCCTCAAGTTCGCCCTGCTCGCCCTTCAGAGCCCCCTTGTTGCGGCTGATTTCAGCCAACTGGGCTTGCAGCGCCGCCAGGCTGGCCTGCAGCTCGGCAATCTGATTCTTCCGGCCCAGGATTGAGGCCGGCGCTTTGCCGTTACCGTGCCCGTTGCTGTAGCCGCCGGTGTAAACGCCGTGACAGCTCAACAGTTCGCCGCCCAGCGTGACATAATGAAACTGGCCGTTGCTCTCGCGCCAGGCAGCCGTGGCCGCATCCAGATCCCGCACCAGCCGCGTCGTGCCCAGCAGGCGCTCGACCAGCGGGCGGATCGAGCTTTCACTCTCGACTGCGGCCAGCGCGGGCAGCGGCTTGCCGTTCAGCTCGGCCAGCGAGGCGGTTCCAGCGCTCTGGCCCCCGCCAGCGCCATTGCCAACGAAGGCCAGCGGCACAATACTGGCCCGGCCGGCCTTGCTCGTGTTGAGCTCCGCCAGCACCTGCCGGGCGGATTCGGGCTCCTCCGTGAACACCAGTTGCAGGTGATGGCCCAAGGCCGCCTCAATCGACGTTACATATTGGTCAGGCACCCGCAGCTTGTCCGCCAGCGAGCCGAGCACATGCTTTGATTGCCGCAGGGCTGCCAACGATCCAACGCTGAAGCCCTCATGGTCGGCCTGCAGTTGCTCCAGCACTTGCAGGCGCGAGCGTTTTCCCGCCTGCTGCTCCAAAACCTGGTCCTGCTCGCGGGCGGCGCGTTCCAGTTCTGCCTGGATCTGGCGCAACCGCTCCTGCCGCTGCGCGACTGTGCCGCGCTGCGTCTGGGCGCTCAGCTTTTCGGCTGCGACGTTGGCCTCGAACTCGCTCAAGCGGACTCCCAGCCGCGTCCGCTCTTCTTCGAGCTGGATATTCTCAGCAGACAGCTTCTCCAGCCGCACCAGATTCCCCTGCTTCTGCAAATCAAGCGCGGTGATCTCATTGCGCACCCGCGTCAAGTCCTGGGCGGCGGCGAAGGCCTCCGCCTGTGCCTGGCGGAAGGCCTCCTCCTGCCGGCGCAACTCGTCATCCACCTGGCGCAGCGCCTCCTGTTTGGCGGCCAGCGTCTGCCGATGTCCGTCGAGAGCCGCCCCGCTGGCAGTGAGATGGCCGGTGACCGTCGTGAGATCCTCGCCAGCCGCCCGGCGTCGTTCCTCGCCCTGCGTCAGGTCAGCCAAGGCCTTGGTGTTCTGCGCGGCGCATTCCCGCAGCCGCTCCTCGTTGAACTGGATCCGGCTCTCGTGCCGGTCAATTTCCCCTTTCAGCTCCAGTCCGCGCTGCTGCTGGCCGCTAATCTCATGCTCCAGTTCGGACAGCCGCTCGCGCAGACCAGTTATCTCGTCTTCGCAGCTCAGCACGCTGGCCGACCTGGCCTCGAGCTCGCCCCGCAACTTGTCGGCCGCTGTCTGGCGCTCGGCAATCTCGGACAGCAATTGGTCAAACTGATGGCGCGCGAGCTGAGTATCCAGGTGCTGAAGTTCAGCGGAGAGCTGCTTGTAGCGCCGGGCCTTGCCGGCTTGGCGCTGGAGCGAGCCGATCTGGCGTTTGACTTCCCGGACGAGGTCGGCGATACGCAACAGGTTCTGCTCGGTGTATTCGAGCTTGCGCAGTGCCTCCTTCTTCTGCGCCTTGAACTTGGTGATGCCCGCAGCCTCCTCGAAGATCATCCGGCGGTCCTCCGGTTTGCTGGAGAGGATTTGGGTGATGTTGCCCTGCGCCATGATACTGTAGCTGGTCCGGCCCACGCCGGTACCCATGAACAGTTGTTGGATATCTTTCAGCCGACATGGCGTCTTGTTAATGAAGTACTCGCTGCCGCCGTCACGGAAAACGCGCCGGGTCAGGGTCACCTCGTTATAAGCCACCTTCACGCCCGCCACGGTGAGACCATCGTCGTCCACCCCGCCAATGGTCAGCGACACCTCCGCCATGCCTAGCGGCTTGCGACTGTCAGTCCCGTTGAAGATCACATCGGCCATCTCGCCACCACGCAAGGCCTTGGCGGATTGTTCGCCCAGCACCCAACGGATTGCGTCCGACACATTGGACTTACCACACCCATTGGGGCCTACGATGGCAGTGACCCCCGGCTGGAAGTTCAGCGCAGTCTTGTCTGCAAAGGACTTGAATCCCAAAACAGTTAAGTTCTTCAGATACATGATCTTGCCAAAGCCAAGCACACTCGTCCTGCCTCGTAAAGGCCAAAAACCACAATATACAGGACACCCTTACTGTCGGAGCACAACTAATTGGTGAGGAACCGAGATTTGTATTGTGCCGTTAACCGCTGCCTAAGGCCTATAGGATAATCTTCGAAACTGATTCTACCCCATTCCCTCAGATCTGCAACTACTATTTTGTGGGAGAATCCGGGGCGAATTGACTCACAATACATATGACTTAAGAAGGGGAAGGGGGTGTGGGGCATA
>CAZHEW010000342.1:0-4248 GCA_964531815.1 uncultured Verrucomicrobiota bacterium | reverse complement strand
TCAGCCCGCCGCGTCCCTCGCCTCGTGCCCAGACCACTGCTCCGTTTAGGTTCAGCCTGTTCGGGTGTGAGCGCCTGCAAAACATTGGTCAGGTCGTGGGTGTGCATTGCCCAAAGGAGGGACTGGAGCGTGTCTTCCGGCGTGCCGTAACCCACCATCCGAGCTTCGTTTTTCCGGATGTAGCCGGGCGGCGGCTGGGACCCGGCCGCGGAGTTCGCGGCCTGGCTGGCGGCCTGCGCGCGAAGTTGCTCGTTCTCGGTGCGCACACCTTGGAGCTCGCGCCGGCGTTCGGTTAGGCGGGTGACCTCGCTGCGCAGCCGCAGCAACTCGGGCGTCACCAGCAGGGTCGGTGGAGTGGGCCCGGGACATGAGCCTTCCGGCCTGGCCGTGGCCGAGGGGCCCGCGTTTCCCGCTCTTGAAGCCAGTTGCGCCGTCAATTGCCGCTGTTCGGCGCGCAGGCGGGTGAGCTGGCTTCCTTGAACCCATACACCCCACAGTGTCGCCAGGCACACCGCGACCAGGAAACCGCCGACTAAACCGACGCATAGACTATCGCCGCCAGATCCGTATGGGCGACAATCTCATCCGGCAGGGCTTCCTGGGCCGGGCGGGCTGCCCACCATTCGTTGGAGCGCGGCTCGGTGTGACGGTGCGCGCGCCGCCAATCCACATAGGCGTGATAGGCAATGCTGTGAACCCGGGAGGCGACCGACGAGCGCCCCGCAAAACCCGGCAACGCCTGCCACACGCGGCTGAAGGTGCGCTGGGTGAGGTCGGCCGCATCCGCGTCGTTGGCGGCGAGGCGCCGCAGGAAGGCGTAAATGCGCTCATAGTAGAGCTCGATCAGCTCCGCCGCCGCTGCCCGATCCCCGCAGCGGGCTCTCTCTATCAGTTGATTGGCATCAGGTTCCATCTGTCGTTACCTGTTTAGACGGTTCAGGGGGCAGCGGTGGACAAGAATATTTCGCGCTACTCCGGTTCGTCGGCCACTGGCTGGGGGTGGCGGGTGAGAAGTGAGTCGGCGGTATAAACGGCGATGCCCAGCCAGCAGAGGGCAAAGCTGGCGAGTTTGACCCGGTCGAGCGGTTCGTGGAAGACGACTACGGCGACCAACAGTTGCAGTGTTGGGATGATGTATTGCAGGAAGCCCAGGGTGGAGAGCTTCAGATGGCGCAGCGCGGCGCCGAACATCAGCAGCGGCACCGCCGTGATGATGCCCGACAGCGACAGCATGCCCAGGATCGAGATGGGAAGCGGCCGGGCGGGCGCGACTGCCAGTGCCGCCAGGCCCATGGGGACCAGGAAGGTTGTTTCGACCAGCAGGCCGTGCAGCGAGTTGACGTCCACGGCCTTGCGTACCAGGCCGTAGAACCCAAAGGTGCAGGCCAGCGAAACCGCTATCCAGGGAAAGCCCGGGCCGCGCAACGCCAGGTTGGCGACGGCAACACCGGCAATGCCGACCGCTACCCACTGCCAGCCCCGGAGGCGCTCCCGGAGGAAGATCATCCCGAGCGCAACCGATAGCAGCGGGTTGATGAAGTAGCCCAGGCTTGCTTCCATGACCTGCTGGCTGCCGACGGCATAGATGAATATCAGCCAGTTCAAGGCAATGAGGAGCGAGCCAACTGAGAGGAGCAGCATTCTCCGCCCGTCGCGTAAGATGGGCCGAAAGGCATTCCATTCCCCCCGAGCTGACACCACGAGCGCCAGAAAGAGGGCGGACCATACAATCCGGTGGCAGAGGACCACCCACGGCTGCACCTCCGCCACCGCATGAAAATAGAGGGGAATCACACCCCACACAGTGTAAGCGCCTATGCCGTACGACAGACCCACGGACGAACTCCGACGGTTGCCAGACAGCCGCGCGCAGTCCGCCGCGCCAGGGTTGTCTGCTCTTCGGGTCATAAGCCGGAGCCTAACAAATGTCTGTGGCCCGACAATAGCTGACCGATCGGTTTCCAAGATTCTGTTTTCCAAGCCATAGCCTCGGCGTTAAGGTTCGGCATGGCGCTGGTGCGGATCTTGGTGGATGGCTATAGCCTGCTGTACAACTGGCCCCAGCTGGCTCCGGGTCAGGCGCCGCATTCTGCCGCAGCTCGGGATGCGCTCATTTGGCGCCTCACGCAGTATCAGGACGCCACCGGCATCCCTGTGACGGTCTTCTTTGATGGCTCAGGTGCGCCCTCTGGCAGGCCAACTGCTGCATCTTCGGCAATGGTCGAGGTCCTTTACTCTCGGAAGGGAGAGACCGCAGATCAGATGATCGAGCGGGCTGTGCATCGTTTTGGCTCCTACGGCGAGGTTCTGGCGGTGACGGAAGACCACGCTGAACGGGATACGGTAATCGGTCTTGGCGGCAGCGCTGCCTCTTGCGGCAGCTTCATCCAGGACATAGACCGTGCTTTGGCCGAACTGGGAGACGAGATTAGATATCATAACCGCCGAGAGCGGCATAGGTTTCAGCGACGCAGATAGCCTGCCGATCCAAATGAGTCGTGTGAGAAGACCAGATCAAATTGACAACACAGCCGGAGGACGCAGTGGCCGGAGGGGCGCGGCTTTGTGGTTGAGGCGGTGTGCGTTGGGGGCGGTTGTAATCATGATGGGGCAGCCTCAGCTCCAGCTCCGGGCGCAAACCAACTCTGCCCACGCTGACGCCAACCGTTGCCTGCTTATTGTGGACACTTCGCGTGCCATGGAGCGGCGTAGCCAGGCCATGCTCGAGGTGGTCCGCGATTTGGTAATGTCGGGGCTCAACGGGCAGTTGCGGCGCGGTGATACGCTGGGACTCTGGACCTTCAACCAGGAGCTGTATGCGGGGCGTCTTCCATTGCAGGTGTGGTCGGCCGAAGGCCGAGAGAACATTGCATCGCGCACAATTGCCTTTCTAAGGGCCCAGCAGTATTCAAAGCGGGCGAGTTTTGATAGCGTCCTGCCGGCGCTGGATCGCGTCATTAAGAACTCCGAACGGATTACCGTGGTTCTTATTTCAAGCGGTGAGGAGAGAATCCAAGGCACTCCATTCGACAATCAAATCAGGGATTTTTACCAGCGAGGGCGCAGCCCGCAACGCAAGGCGCACATGCCGTTTGTGACAATCTTGAGGGCGCAGAATGGCCGGTTTACCGATTACACCCTCAACATGCCTCCCCAGCCGTTGCAGGTTCCTCCCTTGCCCCAGGTCGCGCAGGAGGTTGTCCAGAGCAAGCCCTCTGAATCCGGCCCGCGGGGTGAGACTGAACCGGTGGTCCTTCCCGGCCAAACCGTTAAGGTGCCCCGACCTCCGGAAACACCTGCGCCTAGGCCAGAGCCCGTGTCTGTCAAGCGCGAGGCGCTGGCGCCTCCGACGACAGAGGTGGATACCAACAAGTCTGCCGCGATCAAGACGCCCGAGGTCTCCGCTGTCATTGCCGACGTCCAGAAGGCAGAGCCGGCGCCGGTAGTGGAAAAGGCGCCTGTGTCGGAGCCGCCGCCAAAACCAAAGCCGCCGCCGCCGCCAATAGTTGAACCCGCAGCCACACCGGTCCCGGCAGCGCCTGAGGGCATGGCTTCGCTCGCCGCCACGACCACCAACCGGGAATCCGCCACCGCAGCAACGCACACGCCCGCTCCGTCCGCCAACCCAACATTGGCGTCGCCACCCTCGCCTCCTCCAACAGAGGTGGTAGTGGCTGGCGTCCTGGCGGCTACCACCAGCACCGTTTCCTCGCAGCCGCTCCCAACTCCGGCCGTCTCTCCTTCGCCCACGACGACCCTTGCAGCCGTGCAGACCGCGACAGCCACACCACCTGCGCCCCTTACTTCGCACAAGAGTCTTTGGATCGCGGCACTTGTTCTTACGATACTCACGGTTGGCACCGGCGTCCTGCTCTTGCAGCGGGCGCGCAGCAGGCCGCAGGCCAGCCTGATTACGCGCTCGATTGACCAACGGAAGAAACCGTAACGCGGCTTCAGGACGAGCAGCGACTTGGGCTTGGGCTGGGCGGTGCGAGCAGCAGGTAAATCATGTACGGCCGCTTGGTTGGACGTGCTATTCGACTCGAAACCACACTGTCTTCAGATAAGCCGGCTCATCTCGTGAAATGGGGAAGTCCAGCGGTTGCGGGACGTAGTGGCGCTGTACAATTCTCCGGCGCACCAGGCGGGTGGCCCGCTCGATGGCGGCGATGAATTCGCCAGGTGTCCATGTGGCGGCGTTCGTCGAGGCGAACAGAACTCCACCCGTCATGAGTAGTGGCAGCGCAG
>CAZHEW010000341.1:0-4255 GCA_964531815.1 uncultured Verrucomicrobiota bacterium | reverse complement strand
TACGTCCGGTGGTGTGGGGGGACGGCGGGCGTAAGCCCGCCTCCCACCCGATTACAACAGACCCCAATCCTTGGCGAAGGCAGGGCGCGGGAGCCCCGCCGCGCCGTTTCTCGCAACCCTCTCGCCACCGTCCTCCCCCCCCGTCCCAATACCGTAGCACCTCTAACGGCAGCGCTATGCTTGATGCTTGCGATGCGGGTGCGAATACCGTTGTCGCGGCCTTCCGCACCTTAAGATTCGGCCTGCCCGCTTTTCCCGGCACGTTGCCAAAGATCGTCAACCTCACCATCCGCCGCCACCCGGACGACAGTTACGCCGGCGATGTGGCTCTGGCCGCTCTGCGGCTCAGTTACCAGGCCAGCCGCTAATTAATCCTTTGCTTCCCATGCCCCCATCTGCTTCATATTAACCCTATGCAAAACAACCTCTTGCCTTCCCGGTGATGCCGACGCTCCGCCATAAACCTGCCAGCCATTCCGTCGCAATGTTATCACGAGTCTTTTGTCTTCTTTTGTGCCCTTTCGCCCTTGCGGCCTGGGCGCAGTATTCGGTTGACTGGCACACCGTTGATGGCGGGGGCGGCGCCAGCACCGGCGGTGTTTACACCGTCACCGGCACCATCGGCCAACCGGACGCCGGCACGATGACCGGCGGCAAATACAGCCTCTCCGGCGGCTTCTGGGGCGTGATCGCCGCCGTGCAGACCCCCGGCGCGCCGTGGCTCTCCATCTTCCGCACGACCACCAACACCATTGTCATCTCGTGGCCTGCGCCGGCCGACGGCTGGACGCTCGAATCTACCAACGCGCTCCCCTCCGTGGCCGTCGCCTGGCCAGCAGTCCCCCCGCCCTACCAAACCAACACCGACATGATCTACCTGACCTTCACCAACCAACCCCCCGGCGGAAACCGCTTCTTCCGGCTCCACCGGCAGCAAGCCCAGCCCCGACCGGCAAGTCGCCAATTCCTAACCCCTTCAAGCTGGAACTGAGATTAGTCACGGCACCGTGTTGAGGGATTCTGCATCCATATGCAATACCGGCTGGCAATAGCGGCAGCTTCCCTCGCGAGTGTTTGGCTGCTTGGCTGCGGTTCGTGTGCCGGCGCGTGGGCGGCGGACAGTTCCTCTTACTCGCAGCGCGTCGCCGCCGTTGCCGGCACGCCGGGCATGGTGGCGCTGTGGGATTTTGTGAAACGCGAGCCGGGCGGCGCGCGCCGCTTCACGGCCCATGTGCCCGCTGGCGCGACGAATGAGTACGCGCTTGCGGCTGCCAACTACGTAAAGGACTACTGGGGTGAAGGGCGGGAGGCAACGTATGCCGATTTCCCGCTGCTCGAGCGCGGGCCGTTCGGGCAGGCCGTCCGCATTCGCAAGGAGAGCGATCCCGCGTTCCGTCCGTTTCTGTTCGTGCCGCGTGCACGGCTGCACGACTCCGCTCTGGACATCAAAGGAACCGGCAAGGCCGTGACCTTGATGGTGTGGGCGATTCGCGAGAGCGGCAACCACGCGCTGGCGGGCATCTGGCACGAGGGGACGGATCTGAAGCAGGCTTCGACCGCCCACATCCGCCGGGTCGAGCGAGGGCAGCGGCAGTATGGACTCTTTGCCGGCCTGCAAAAGGCCGGCGCGGCTTGCGGGCATGTCTCGGAGAACGGCGCCGGTTCGTTTGGCTACAAGTATGCCCTGCACAAATGCTACACGCTGGAGGTATCGCCGAAGGTGCCGGCCGACGCGCCGCCGGAGGTGCTGGACGCGGGGTGGCAGTGCTTCGCCATGACCTTCGACCCGGAACGCGCGGAACTGACGGGATGGCTAAATGGGCGCGCCTCGGAACGATGGCAGGAGGAGGTGAAGACCCGGCTCCCGCCGGTTTACAATGCGTGGCTCCAGGCGCAACTTCGTCGCCTGCCGGGCAATCAGCCGGGCGAGGATGCGGCGTACCCTGCGGATCAGCTTTACCGTCCGCCGGAGGACCAGCCCGTTTCAGCAAAGGTGCTCAGCCAAACGGCCGATGAACGCGTGGAGTTGCAGGAGTTTCGCTACACGCGGGTGCGCGTGACCTACCGGAAAGACCCGACGGGCGTCTTCACCATCGCCGCGCGTGACCTCGCCGAAGTGCGGCTGAACCCGTGGTGGTTCCCGCACGCCCTCTACTGTCCGCCCGATGCGCAAAGCGGCGGCCCCTTCACCATTGGGCGCGTGATTCACAGCGCCCGCAGCGTCGGCTTCACCGGCTGGATTGGCGGTGTGGCGGTCTTCAATCGCGCGCTCCGCGCCGACGAAATCGCTCGCCTCGCGGCCATTGGTCGTCAGGCGCCGATTCTCGCGCCGGCTCGGTAAGCATTGCGGCCCCACGAGGTGGTTGCGGCTGCCGGCCGGTTCATTCCCGCATGGACCGGACTGATGATGGCCCTGGCATTCGGTGTTCTGCCTGGATTCTCGTGCGGCGTGTCACCAGGCCCGCTGCGGGCACGGTTGCTGGCGCAAACCCCCGGCACGGGACGTGCGAGGGCTGCAAGATCGCCCTGACCCGCTCTTCACGGATACGCCGATCATCCTCGTTGCCCTGCTGCTGGCCGCAAGGCTGGCGCAACTCCGCCCGTTGCTGGGAATTGCATCCCTCGCCGGCGGCGCTTTCGTCCTGTACCTGGCGTGGGCCACGGTTACGAAGGGGTCCTCGTGGACAATTACCCGCCAATGCCGGCCGTGTTCGACGAACGACAAGCGCGCCGCCAGTAACCCTGCCCGCTGTGCCGGTTTCCACTTGACCACGAAACAGCAGGCAGCAGGATGCCTGCAATGACAACGAACGAATGTCTCTGACCAGGAACAAAGCCTCCCCCACCCGCGCCGCAATGAATGCTACTCCAGCAACGCCCCTTGTGTCCCAAACCATTTCCAGAAAGCGATTTCCCCTGGTGTTAACGCTGTTGCTGGCCCTGGTTGGCAGTGCCCTCGGCCGCGTGGAAGCGCCAGGCGCTCAACGGAAGGGCGCAGCGCCCGCCGCGCTTCCGGGCGTGCGAGTTGTTCGGGACCTGGAATATGTCCAGGGCGGGCACGAGCGCAATCGGCTGGACCTTTACCTCCCGACAAACACGCCCCGGCCTCTGCCCGTCATCCTTTGGACACATGGCGGCGGATGGGCGCGTGGAGACAAGACCAACGGGCCGGCGTTTCCCTTTGCCACCAATGGCTACGCGGTGGCCGCGATGAACTACCGGTTCAGCCAGCAGGCGACGTTTCCTGCCCAAATTCACGACTGCAAGGCAGCGGTGCGCTGGCTGCGCGCCAACGCCAAGAAGTACGGCCTGGATGCCGAGCACATCGGCGCGTGGGGCGCCTCGGCTGGCGGGCACCTGGCGGCGTTGTTGGGAACGACCGGCGGCGTTAAGGACCTGGAGGGCCCGGGCGGCAACGCGGACCAATCCAGTCGCGTGCAGGCCGCGGTGGATTGGTATGGCCCGACGGATTTCCTCACGGCGGGCGCCAAAGACACGCGCAGCAACTTGCTCGGCGGCGACCCGCAACAGAACCAGGAGAAAGCCAGGAAGGCCAGCCCGACGACCTATGTGTCCAAGGACGCCGCCCCGTTCCTTATCATGCACGGCGATGAGGATAAGACGGTTCCGATCTCGCAGAGCGAGACCTTCGCCGCGGCGCTGAAGAAGGCGGGAGCGGATGTAACCTATGTGGTCGTCAAAGGCGGCAAGCATGGCGGCCCCCTCTTCACGAATGCGCAAAGCAGGAAGCGGGTCGAAGACTTCTTCGCGAAGCACCTGAGGAAGCGCAGCTAACCGATCGAGACTCCTGATGCCAATTTGCGGCTCCCCGGCCTGCGACACCTTACCGCTCCGCCTCGGCGGCACGGGCCAGCAGCACCTTCTTGGTCGGCACGTAGTTGCTCACGAACTCGCGCCGGAATTCGGCAAACCGGCCCGCCGCAATCGCCGCCCGCATCTCCGCCATGGTCCGCAAGTACATGCGGGTGTTGTGGACGCTTAACATGCGCAGACCCAGGATTTCGCCGACGTTGAGCAGGTGCCGCAGATAAGCCCGTGTGAAATGGCGGCAGGCAAAACAATCACAGCCTTCCTCGATGGGCCGGAAGTCCGCTTTGCACGCGCCGGCCTTGATGCTGACGCTGCCCTTGCGGGTGAAGGCGGTGCCGTTGCGCGCCACCCGCGTCGGCAGGACGCAGTCGAACATGTCCACCCCGCGCGCGACCAGCTCGACCATTTGCGCCGGCGTGCCGAG
>CAZHEW010000340.1:0-4257 GCA_964531815.1 uncultured Verrucomicrobiota bacterium | reverse complement strand
TTCCAGAGGCCCTCGTTGTCCCGCTTCTTGCGGCTGAATTCCTTGATATGGAGCGTCTGGATGCGCCGCCCGAGAATGCGAATCCACTGTTCGGGCCAGCCCTGATAAACGGCATTGCCGACATCGAACTGCCAGCGCGCGGCCGGGCTCTTGAACTCGTCCACAAAGCGCGCCGCTTCGAGCGGACTGAGCAGGAAGTGATTCCAGACATTCTCGAAAGCGAGCTTCACGCCCAGCTCTTCGGCCAGCGGCACCGCCTTCCGGACTTCCTCCTGCACGCGCGTGTAAGCCTCCGCGTAGGTGACCTGCTCGGTCACGCCGCCCGCCACGACCAGGACGGAGGCCGCCCCGTAGCGTTTGGCGTCGCGCAGCCCCTGCCTGAGGCTCTCGACCGCTGCGGCGCGCCTGGGGGCGTCGGGATGAGAAAGTTCGCGTGAGTACCCGCCGCAACTGACGCTTGCGACAGCCAGGCCGGTCGCGTCGCGCGCGCGCAGGATTTCCTCCTGATCGAGATGGCTGGGCGGCTCGACGCCGTCGAAGCCGGCGGCTCTAGCAGCCCGGAACTTCTCGATGATCGTGTCGCCCGGCACCGAGGCGTACCAAATACCCTTCTTTAGGTTGCGTTTCATGGAGGCTTCAGGAGGCCAGTATTTTGCCCAAGCGGTCGGCGAGGTCCTTGAGTCCTTCCGGGCTGTCGCCGCCGCCCTGTTCGGTGATCGCCCAACCGCGGTAGCCGACATCGTCCATGGCCTTCATGACCACCGGCCAGTTTACATCGCCTTCGAGCAGTTTGGCGTCGAAGCCTTTCCAGAGGCCCTCGTTATCGCGCTTCTTGCGGCTGAATTCCTTTACATGGAACATCTTGATGCGCGGGCCGAGGATGCGAATCCACTGTTCGGGCCAGCCGAAATTGAGGATGTTCCCGGCATCGAAATGCCAGCCGACGGACGGGCTCTTGAACTCGTCCACGTAGCGGGCGGCTTCGAGTGGGCTGAGCAGGAAGTGGTTCCAGACGTTCTCGATGGAGATGCTGACTCCCAGCTCCTGGGCCAGCGGAATAGCCTTGCGGATTTCCGCCTGCGAGCGTTGGTAGGCCTCGTCGTAGGCGACTTCCTTGCTGACTGTGGCCGGCACCAGCAGCACCGACGAGGCTCCATAACGCTTCGCATCGCGCAGCGTTTGCTTGAGGGACTCGAGCCCTTCGGCGCGGACCTTGGGATCGGGATGCGAGAGCGGTTTGCTCCAATGGTCCCGTCCGCAGACGCTCGGGATGGCCAGGCCGGTCGCGTCACGCGCGCGCAGCACCTCGTCTGGTTCCATGTGGCTCATCATCTCGACGCCGTCGAAGCCGGCTTCCTTGATGGCCTTCATTTTCTCCAGCACGGAGCCCTTTACGCCCACCGTGCCCCACATGATGCCCTTCTGGAGCGGGCGCTTGGCGGGAGCGGTTGCGGGCCTGGTTTCGTCACCCGCAAGCGCATGCGGGGCGAGCGTTGCCAGCGCCAGCGCGCCAGCGCCGGCCTTAAGGAATTCACGACGATGCATAACCGGTGATGAGCAGTGGTGAGGGGGCCTAGATGAACTTCGTGACGCCAGGCATGGCCATCGGCGGGAAGTCCAGCTTCATCTTCCAGTCGAGCGGGTCGGGCACCAGCTTCTCCTGCGAATTCATGGCCTGGTCCCAGGTGATTTCCAGGCCGGTGTAGGCCGCCATGCGGCCCATGATGCCCATGAGGGTGCTATGCGTCATCCAGACGCCGTCGTTGATCGGCTTGCCGCTGCGGATGCTGGCAAACAGTTCGTTGTGCTCGTTTTGGTACATGTCGCTCTTGGGCCCCTTGTAGCGCCAATCCTCTTTGCCCTTCAGGTAAGGCGCCGCCCAGCCCTGGATTTTGCCGAAACCTGCGGCGCCCATCAGGTAATCCGAATTGTCCGTGTGCGTATTGCCGACCTGGCGCTGGCCCACAAAGGCGCGCACGTCATCGGGGAATTCGTACACCACAAACATGTGGTCGAAGATGTTGCCCTGGTTGTTGGGCGTCTGGCGTCCGCCGACGGCCACGGCTTTGAGCGGCGGTTGGTCCTTGAGCGCCCAGGCCACCTTGTCCACGCTGTGGCAGGCCTGCTCAACGTAGCCGTCACCGGAGAGCCAGGTGAAGTTGTACCAGTTGCGCATCTGCCATTCCAGGTCGCCCATGCCGGCCGGGCGCTCGCCCGGCGCGGGCATCGGCTTGACCGGTCCGGCGTAGTAGGTGGCATAGACGGCGCGGAGGTCTCCAATGGCGCCGTCATGAACCCGCTGGTAAAACTCCCGGCGCGCCGTATCATAACGCCAGCAGAATCCAGCTACCAGGGAGAGGTTCCTGGCTTTGGCCGCCTTGACCGACTCCAGCACCGAGCGCACGCCTGGCGCATCCGTGGCCATGGGCTTTTCGCAGAAAATGTGCTTGCCCGCCTCCACCGCTGCCTTGAGGTGGACCGGGCGGAAGCCTGGCGGCGCGGCCAGCAGCACCACATCCACCCCGCTGTCAATGACCTTCTGATAGGCGTCCAGGCCCGCGAAGCACTTCTCCGGAGTCACCTTCACCTTGTTTGGATGCTGCGCCCGGAGGCTCTCCAGGCTTTTTTGGGCCTGATCCTCGAAGGCATCACCCACCGCGGTGAGAACGACATTCGGGTCGGCGTTGATGGCTTGGCTGGCGGCGCCGGAACCGCGCCCGCCACAGCCAATCAGGCCGACCCGCAGCATGTCATTGTTTTCCCCGGCATAAAGTTTCTGCGGCAGAAGCACCGGCGCTGCCAGCGCGCCGCCCACCAACGCGGAGGTTTTTAGAAAGTCCCGCCTTGACGTCAGATTGTTGGATGCAGTGTTCATGATAGAATCAATAGCCTGCGATTTAGCCTGAAGACCTGGCCCAAGTAAATCCCCAAATGGCATGGGCCGACCGGAATCCCCGGTCGGGGCGCGGACATTCCCGCTCCGCCCGGCAGGATCGCAGCAAGTTGACTCTGCCGCGGCGTTCTGCAACGCTTTGGCCAGCTTTCACAACAACGCAAAGACCTGATCGTGGAAATCCATAAAGCCATCATCACCGCCGCCAGCCAGGCTCAGCGGACCCTTCCCCTGCAAACCCTGGTGGACCGCGACGGCGCCACCAAGACCGCGCTGCGCATCCTGGTCGAGGAAGTGCTGGCGGCGGGCGTTGAGGAGGTGTGTGTGGTGACTTGCCCCGGCGACCAGCCGGCTTATGCCGCGGCTGCCGGCGGGCAGGGCGGGCGGCTGCGCTTCGTCGAGCAGCGCGCGGCCAGGGGCTACGGCCATGCGGTGTTTTGCGCGCGCGAGTTCGCCGGCGACGCGCCATTCCTGCTGCTGGTGGGCGATCACCTCTACGTAAGCGGCGGAAAGAAGCGCGCCGCGCAGCAACTGGTCGAAATCGCTGGCGCTGAGAACTGCGCCGTCTCGGCGGTGCAGGCGACGCACGAGAGCAAGCTGCCGTATTACGGGGCGGTAGGCGGCCGCCTGGTCGCCGGGCGCAAGGGGCTGTACGAGATTTCGGAAGTGATCGAGAAACCCACGCCCACCGAAGCCGAGCAACGGTTGATTGTGCCCGGGCTGCGGGCGGGCCACTACCTGTGCTTTTTCGGGATGCACGTGCTCACGCCGGCAGTGATGAGCCTGCTCGGCGAAGAAGTGGCGCGGGCGGCCGACCGCAGCGTGCACCTTTCCACGACGCTGGCCCAGCTCGCCAAACGCGAGCGCTACCTGGCCGGCGAACTGGAGGGGCGCCGCTATGATATCGGCGTCCGGTATGGCCTGCTTACGGCCCAACTGGCGCTGGCGCTGGACGGACAGGACCGGGCCGAGGTGCTGAGCGGGTTGGTTGATCTGCTGGCGCGGCGGGAAATCAAGTGATATGCCCGACCTGGTCCAGATCATCACCGCCGCCGACCCCGGCCTCCGCAATCAGCCGCTCGAAGCGGCCTGCGCCGGCTTGGCCACGGAAGACTTGCTGCACCAGTGCGCGCGGCTGGACGACTTCCGCCGGCAGAGCGACAACCTCTACGAGCGCGTGCGCGCGCTGTTCTTCCTCTATGCGATCCACCGGTTCCATTTGCCGGACAGGCTGAGGCAGGCCGCCTCGGCGGCGGGCCGCCGCTCGCTCATTCCTTTCAGCGGCTACGAGCATTTGCTCCAGCGCAGATTCGAGGAGGCCATTGACCATTTCCTGGCCGTGCAGCAGGCGGAAGGCCCGAGCG
>CAZHEW010000339.1:2125-4288 GCA_964531815.1 uncultured Verrucomicrobiota bacterium | reverse complement strand
TAGGCGTACTGCAGGTAGGGGGCGGTGTTGCCGTTCAAGGCCAGCATCTTGTCCCAACTGAACACGTAGTCGCTTTGGCGATTGGGCAGGAGATCGGCATACTTGAGCGCGCCCAGGCCCACAACACGCGCAACCTCGCGCCGGTCGGCTTCGGCCAGGTCCGGGTTCTTCTCGGATACAGCCTTGAAGGCGCGCTCCTCGGCCTCGTCCAGCAGGTTGGCCAGCTTGACCGTGTCGCCCGAGCGGGTTTTGAACGGCTTGTTGTCTTCGCCCAGGATCGAGCCGAACCAGACATGGGCCAGCCGCGTCCGGGCCTCCGGATGCCACCGCCGAAAGACGGCGAAGAGCTGCTGAAAGTGGAGCTGCTGACGCGAGTCGGTGACGTAGATGATCTCGTCGGGGCGCCAGGTCTCGAGCCGATAAGCCAGGGTGGCGAGGTCGGTGCTGGTGTAGTTGAAGGCGCCGTCGCTCTTCTGGACCAGCGCCGGGTGCGACTTCAGCGCGGGGATATCCTCGAAGAAGACTGCCAGGGCGCCCTCGCTCTCGCGCGCCAGGCCCCGGGCGCGCAGCTCCTGGACCAGCGGCTGCAGGCGCGGGTGGTAGAAACTCTCGCCGAGGGTGTGGTCGAACCGCACCCCCAGCCGCCGGTAGATGGCATCAAACTGGATCTGCGAGAGCGCGATCATCTCGCGCCAGATGCCGAGGTTCTCCGCGTCGCCGCGCTGGAGCTTGACCAGTTCCTGGCGCGCCGCTTCGAGGGCGGCGGGGCTGGCCTGGCACTGGGCGGCGGCCTGTTTGTAGAGGCGCTCCATCTCGGCGATCGGATCGGCCTTCAGCGCGGCGCGGTTCAGGTCGCGCTTCCAGGCCGTCAACAGCATCCCGAATTGGGTGCCCCAGTCGCCGAGATGATTGTCGGTGACGACCTTGTGGCCCAGCAACCGCAGCACGCGCGCCAGAGAATCGCCCAGGATGGTCGAGCGAATGTGGCCGACGTGCATGGATTTGGCGACGTTGGGCGAGCTGAAATCCACCACCACCGTGCGCGGCTGCGCGGCGGGCTGGAAGAAGAGCGGTTCGCCCCGCGCGGCGGCCTGCAGCGTCCGCGCCAGCGCGGCGGGTTTGACGCGGAAATTCAGGAAGCCGGCGCCGGCGATTTCCGCCTGCTCGCAGCAATCGGCAAGGTCAAGCTGGGCGACCACGTCGGCGGCCAGTTGGCGCGGGTTCAGTTTCCGGGCCTTGGCCAGCGACATGAGGGCGTTGGTCTGGTAATCGCCAAACTTCGGGTCCGGGCACGGCCGGACCAGGACGGCCGATACATCCGCGTCCGGCAGAACGGTTTTCACCGCCGCCTGGAGACGTTGTTCGATGAATCGGAAAGGAAGCACGGGTTAAAGGAGTTGCACCGTTGCCGGGCTGCAGGCTTGGCGGAAGGAGCGCTTTCCCATGAAACCGTTCACCCCGCCGGCGCCGCCAGGCACCTACTTCTGCCCATGGCTGCGGATTACCTGGAGCATGGCGTCGCTGTCGGCCGCCTGTTCAAGGGCCTGGCGGAACTCGGCCTTGTGCAGAAGCTTGGCGATGTTGGCCAGCGTGTGCAGATGCTTTTGGAACTGGCCCTGGGGCACAAGGAACAGCAGAACCAGGCTCACCGGCTGGGTATCCAGAGAATCGAAGTTCACCCCGTTCTTGGAACGGCCCAGCGAGGCGACCACCTCGGTGATCAGATCCGTCGAGGCATGGGGAATGCCGATGCCAAAGCCGATGCCGGTGCTCATGGACGACTCGCGCTTCTTGACCACGGCAATAACCGCCTGGCGGTGTTCCGGGCTGACCCTGCCCGTCGCCACCAGATTGTCTATCAGCTCATCAATCGCTTCCCAGCGATTGGTGGCATGCAGATCAGTGATGATCTGCTCTTTGCTCAGAATGTCGCCTAGATCCATAGGGCTCAAACCAATCTACCTCAGCATTTCGCCTGAAGCGCCCGGACATTACAAGCGGGAATTCACAACAAGAAATGACACCAGGGAAAATATTTTACCGCGCCGCCAACCCGCAATGGCCACGGCGCGCTCGCCCCGCCCTCCTCGCTGCCGCCCCCGCCCCGGGCGCGTTTGTGACATGGCTGCCCTGCCGGCACGCCAGGCCCGGGGCGCAAGCGCC
>CAZHEW010000339.1:0-2025 GCA_964531815.1 uncultured Verrucomicrobiota bacterium | reverse complement strand
CCCACATGGCTTAATACAAAATCTATTAAGCCATGTGGGAGCCAGGGGGGACGGGGGCAGCGCGGGGGCGCGAGCGGGCGGGGGCGGATCAGACGTTACAAGGTTTGTCGGAGTTGGGACAGGATTTCGCCGGTGCACGTCAGCCACCAGCCGAGCCCGGCGCCGGGGCCGACCTTGGGGACCAGGAGGGGGATTCCCACCAGCAACACGGCCACATTGCCCAGGAAGATAATGACCGCCGAGAACAAGCAGCCCTGGTCGCGGATATCCGATTGATCGAACTTGAGGATGTGCCAGTTCAGCGTGACGTGAAAGGCATAGGCGGCGCCGAGCAGCAAATGGAACAAGGCCAGGTAATGCGCCCAATTCCAAAGCCAGTGCCCGGCGAGGAACCCCAGCACAACCAGCACGGCGTAGAGCGGGAAGAAGTAGGGAGCCAGCGCAATGGCGAAGTTGCTCTTGTTGACCACGACATGGCCGCCGCTGGCCGAAGCCCGGAACCGCTTGACTTTGCCTCCGAACAGCCAGGTCCAGAGAACATGGGTGAGTTCGTGTCCGAAGACATACAGCCGCATGGGCTTGGGCAGCAGCAGGTAGATAATGGCCCAGCAGGCGGCGCCGGCCAGGAATGGAACCCAGGTGGTGTCCGCGTCGCCGCTGGCCCGGAGCACCCGGCCCAAAGCGAAGACGGCGCCGGCGCACACCGGGAGCAACAGGATCGCCAGGATAGTCTTGCACCATTTAGGCACGCCCGCAGTCTAACCCCAGGCCGGGCCGGATAAGAAGTCACTTTGCGCTTTGCAGCCCGGCCCGGGCGCCTACCATGCGGCGATGACCGAGAGCGAAGTTCTGCAGGTTTTCCGTGAGAGCGGCGCGCTGCTGGAAGGGCATTTCGTGCTGCGCAGCGGGCGGCACAGCCGCCAGTTCTTTCAATGCGCGCTGGCCTTGCAGCAAATGCCCGTCGTCGAGAAGCTGGGGGGCGAACTGGCGCGAAAGGCCCGGTCGCTCGGGGCGGCCACGGTCGTCTCGCCGGCGATGGGCGGGCTGGTGCTGGGCCAGGAAGTGGCGCGGCAGCTTGGCCTGCGCTTTATCTTCGTCGAGAAGGAGCAAGGCAAGCTGGCGCTGCGGCGCGGCTTCCGGATTGCTCCCGACGAGAAGATACTGGTCGTGGAAGATGTGGTCACCCAGGGCGGGCGTGTCCAGGAAACCCTGGACATTGTCCGCGCCCACCACGGACAGGTTGTCGGGGTGGTGGTGGCGGTGGATCGTTCGGGCGGGCAGGTGAGTTTCGGGGTGCCAATGGTCAGCCTGATCTCCCTGCAAGTGGAGACCTTCGAGCCGGACAAGCTGCCTCACGATCTGGCCGCCCTTCCCGCCGTGAAGCCTGGCAGCACGTAAGCCGGCCCAGTTCGAGCGTGCTGCCCCGGCGCCAGCCCGGCCAGCCGGGCATGGGGGGAGAACGGAGGGGGTGCGTCATTTTCACGCAACTTGGAGTGAGAATTGTGCCTGACAACCGGCAAAATGGCGCAAGAAGGCAGGTTTCAGCCCGGAAACAGGGGTGGCACCGCTAATGCTTTCCCAGGAAGCAGTTCGAACGAGTGGCAAGTCCACACGGGTATGAGAACACTTTTGCGGAACACGGTAACCGGGCTTTACTTCCAGGGTCCCGACCTCTGGACCAGCGATCCCGCCGTGGCGCGTGACTTCAAGCTGATTGACCGGGCGCTCAAGTTTGTTGAGATCTGGGGGCTCCGGGATATGGAGCTGGCGTTTTCGTTCAGGAATGCTGGCCGCGTCACTCGGGTGCCGATCGAGAAGACAGCCATCAGGTATTCGGAGAGTTAAGCGCGGCGGAGCCGGCGGCAGCCCGGCCCGTTGCCCCGCGCTCGTTTGCCCCAGGATCGGACCGCCCGCCGCGGGCCCGCCCGCAAAGGGCTTTACCTGGGCCGGCTTTTTCTTACAGTGCCGGGGTGGTCGCACTCGAAGCCAGCAGACTGTTCTGTGAGCTCAGCCCGCCGGAGTTGA
>CAZHEW010000338.1:0-4289 GCA_964531815.1 uncultured Verrucomicrobiota bacterium | reverse complement strand
AGAGCGCAGCGGCGACGGCGCTTTCCGCTCTTCACCCGCTGCCCCAGTCGCTTCCTCCTCGGTGGGGGAAGGCGTCTGCCCGGGTCCCCCGGCTGAGCCAGCATCACCGGTTCGTCGAGCGCCGCCTTGCGCGCCCCCGCGACCCCTTCATCGGCCCGGCCCCGGCTGGCCGCGGACTCCTGCAAAATTCCCTATTTCAGTCCTTGAAATAGCCCCCAGTTCTTGTTTCAATAACGGCATGAAAATGAAACAACCCAGACGCTCGGGTTCAGCCGCTGAAACAACGGCCCTGCCGGCTAAGGGTCGCCAGACGCCTACAGGCAAGTGGGTCCGCACGCTGGAGGGCTATCTCGCCTTCCTGCCCAACCCGCTTCCGCCGCCCCTGGAATGGAAGCCCCGGCTCGTAAACGCCCTGGCCAGTGCCTCCACCCTTATCGGCCGCCTGGCCGGCGAAGGCCGCCGCCTGCCCAACCCCCATATCCTCATCCGTCCCTTCGTGCGACGTGAAGCCGTGCTCTCCAGTCGCATCGAGGGGACACAGGCCACGCTGGGCGAGCTGCTCGCCGCCGAGGCCGGCGCCACTGTCAAACGCAGCCCCGACGATCTGCGCGAGGTGGGGAACTATGTCACCGCGCTGGAGTACGGCATCCAGCGCCTGAAGACGCTCCCGCTTTCGCTGCGACTGGTCCGCGAGCTCCACGAAAAGCTTATGCGCGGCGCGCGTGGCGGCCACGCCAGACCGGGCCAATTCCGCCGCTCGCAAAATTGGATCGGCCACCCGGGCTGCACCCTGGCGGACGCCTCCTTTGTGCCACCGCCCCCTGATGCTCTGTTAGAGCATCTGGGAGCATGGGAAGAATTCCTGCACGACCAAAGCCTGCCGCCGCTGGTCCACGCCGCCCTGGCCCACTATCAATTCGAGACCGTCCACCCGTTCCTCGATGGGAACGGCCGCGTTGGACGCCTCCTCATCACGCTACAGCTCTGCCAGCGCGACGTCCTGCCCATGCCGCTGCTCTACCTCAGCGCGTTCTTCGAGGCCACCCGGCAGGACTACTATAGCGGCTTCACCGAAGTCCGCGAGCGCGGCGACTGGACCGGCTGGCTGCTCTATTTCCTCAACGGCGTCGCCCGCCAATCCGAAGACGCCCTGAGCCGCTCTGAGAGAATCAACTCACTCCTCACCCGTTGGCGGGAAAGCCTGAACGGCTCCAGTGCGCAAACCGCCCGCGACCTGGTCAACCTGCTGGGCGGAAACCCGTTCATCACCGCCCGTGGCGCGGAAGAGAAGCTGAAGGTGGCCTACAACACCGTCGTTCGGGCCATCGGCCAACTCGAAGCCGCGGGCATCGTGCGGGAAATCAGCGAGGCCAGGCGCCACCGCGTCTGGTGCGCCAAGGCACTGCTCGACATCCTCGAGGAGCCGGCCCGGCTCGAAGTCTGGGAACCCGAGCGCCGGACCGCGGCCCGCTGAAGCCCCTCACTGCAACCGCGTCAGCATCTCAATCGCCTTTCGCAGCGTTTCGAGCTTCGTATGGGCATAGACCGCGCGGCTCTTCTCGTCCACGTGGCCCGAGAGCAACTGCCGCACATTCGGTGCGATCCCCGTATTCGCCAACTGGCGGGCCGGCCGCTGCCATCCCAATGGGTGGCAATGCGTGTTGGCAGACTCGGTTTCGCCACTGCCAAACAGCCGAAGAAACAGAGATAGAGCAGCTCGAGAAGAAGGGCGGGCGCGCGAAAAGCAAACTCGACCAGTTCTATCAGTGCGCAAAGGGATTGAGTGCAAGCTGAACGGGTGCGGGGCCTTCTACCAGGAGGATTTGTGCAAGGCGGAACTCGGACACATCGAGCCGTATCTTTTGGGGATGGATGAAGGCGACGGCTGCGGCGTGTCGCTCCACTCTTCGTTCATGCGGGGCACCGGGTCTATGGCGGCGCACTACTGCCATATCACGAACTGCGCGGTTTATACCGATGGGTCCAGCAGCTGTGTGCGGTGGCAAGGTGCGCCGGAGCCCTCGACGAAACCATCGGGGCTGGTCCCGCAGCCGAGCTGACGTTTGGGCCGGATGGTGCTCTCCATGGCACCTGCAACGGTCTGTTCTTGATCGGCGGAGGCGGGGACGTTGGGGTCGGCTTCCCATTCGGCACCGTTTTCCGCGCCATCACCAACGGCACGATCACCGTACTCCTCTCCTTCCCCCCGAACGGGCTTAACCCCCGAGGTAGCCTCACCTTTGGCGCGGATGCTTCTATTCACGGCACCTGTGCCCAGGGCGGCACCGCCGGCGGCGGAAACGTCTTCCGACTTGCCGCCTGGAGCTTCTTCTCCCAGCCCGTCGTAACCAACGGCACCTTCCAAAAGCTCCTGACCGGACAGCCGGGAACCACCTACACCATCGAATCAGCCAGTTCCCTTACCGGCTCCTGGCAGAAACGAACAGACGTGACTCCCCCCACGACCGACCAGGGCTTGGGGGGCGGGACCCTCCTGTTCAGCGAGCCCGCTCTTGCCACCACGAACCGCTACTACCGGACAAGGTGCCCGGCCTACTGACAAGCGCGCTGGTCGCGACAGTCCAAAGTCCGGGCGTTCGACCGCGCTCCGGCCCTCCGGGGCCACGGGCTTGCGCCACAGAGACCGCGCCCGGCGATAGCCGATAGCCAAGATGGGCCTCTCCCCCGGATCAGGGTCAGAACGGAGGCTTCTTCGCTATTTCTCGCCTGGTGGCTGTGGCGCTGCATCGAGAGAAAGCGCCTTCTGCGTGGCGATGCTGGCACCGGGCTGGTTCAACCTCTGCGCCGGCAGCCGTTGCTTCCGCAGCAGCGCGATCATCACCGCGTCTCGGAAGACGTCGCTTTTACAGGCGGACTCATGCCCCAGCCTCTCCTGCGCCATTCTGAGTTTGGCCGGCACGCGGGCCGAGGCTGGCATGCCGGCCAAGTGGCGGATAGGGTTGACTTACTTCACTTGGCGTAAGATAGTAAGGCATGACGACGAAGTTGTCAAGCAAAGGCCAGGTCGTTTTGCCCAAGCAGGCGCGCCTGCGGCTGCGGCTGCGGCCGGGAGTCAAACTGTTGTGCGAGGTGCATGGCGGTTCCATCCTGCTGACCCCGGAGCACCCTGCGGCCGAGCTGCCACGGCCGATGCGGGATCCCAAGTCCGGACTGCGCATCACGAAATCGCCCGCGGGCATGCAGGTGACCAGTCAAGACGTGCGTGCGGCCTTGCTGGACTTCCCATGAGATACCTGCTGGATGTCAATGCGCTGATGGCGCTGGCGCACACGGGCCATGCCCTGCACGCCAGGGCCCTGGGCTGGTATCGGTCGGTCCTGTCATCCGCCACCGGATTCCATACCTGTTCGATTACTGAATTAGGGTTTGTTCGCGTAGCCGCCGTGACGGGCCTGCAGCCGGACATCAAGGCCGCCAGGCAAGCGCTGGATGCCTTGAAATCCTCATCCAAGGTCCGCTTTGAGCTGATTCCGGACGACCTCGGCGCGGCGCATTTGCCGGCGTTCGTGAAGACGCCTCAGTCCGTCACCGATGGCCACCTGGTTGAATTGGCCCGCAAGAACTCCCTCTGTCTCGTTACGCTGGACCAGGGAATCCCGGGTTCCTTGTTCATCGGTTAGACACGCCGCCTGATCGCGGCGAGCGCAAGAACCACACGCCCGGCCGCGGAGTAGCATCGCGACCAACTCCCGGCTCGCCGAGGTAGCTGTAAACTTGCTCAAGGCAGGACATGGATGCGGTAGAAGCGGTTGGTGGCCCCGGACGAGGAGTCAACACAGCGGGTGACGGGATCAGTGGGACTGGCTGGGACGACGGCGCCGGGAATGGCGGCCATGGGAAGATGCAGATTGATGGCGGCCCAGAGCTCACCCGCGCAGCGCTCAGTACGGGCGGACGCGCAAAAAGCGATTGCCTATCTGCAGCCTTCAATCTTGGGCATGCTTGCAGGTGCAAGTCCTGCCTCGGCAATGGATGGTTGGGCGAGTAGTCATAGCAGACCCTGGTTGGGGGAGACCCCGGCTTGGGTAAGCTCTGCCGTAAACGGGCGGGCCTGTTGGTGGCCACAAGCCGCTGGTGGGGACTGGTCAGCCGCGAGGTGTATGTGAAAGTGTTTCAGCAAGGGTAGCTGCCGGTCTTTATTCCACAAGGCTCCTCACTGACCGTCTGAGCCTGCCCGTGCTCCGCCGCATCCGGCCCGCTGGCACTGCGCCTGGCCCGTCCCAACCCGATTGTCCTCGCCCAATGCGCCCCCGTCAGGCATTGCCCGT
>CAZHEW010000337.1:1938-4295 GCA_964531815.1 uncultured Verrucomicrobiota bacterium | reverse complement strand
TCAAGCCTTCGCGGCTTTGGCCTTCAGGCCGTCCTGGGCGACTTTAACCAGCTCGCTGAAGGCTGCGGCATCCGTCGCCGCCAGGTCGGCCAGGATCTTGCGGTCCAGCTCCACCTTGGCAGCCTTCAGACCCTCCATGAAGCGGCTGTAGGTCGTGCCGGCAGCGCGGGCGGCGGCGTTGATGCGGATTTGCCACAGCGCGCGGAAGGTCCGTTTCTTGGTCCTCCGATCGCGGTAGGCGTAAACCCGGCCGTGGTCAACAGCGTCCGAGGCGTAGCGGTAAAGTTTGGAGCGGCGCATCCGGAAGCCTTTGGCGGCTCGAATCATCCGGCTGCGGCGTTTGCGGGAAGCGGGAGCGTTGGTTGCGCGCATGAATCGTTACTGGCTGATGGTTTCTCTATAACAGGGGCTTAGTGGCTGAACGGCAAGCTTTGCTTGACGCGATACTCGTCGGTGGGGTCAACCACCGACAGACCGCGCAACGCGCGGCGGCGCTTGGGAGGCTTGGATTGGCACAAGTGCCGCCGGCCGGCGCTCGTGCGCAGCACTTTTCCGCTGGCCGTTATCTTGAAACGCTTGGCCACCGACTTCTTGGTCTTGATGCCTTTTGGACGTCGCATAAATCAATTCAATTTCTCTTAGAAAGAACGCGCACTATACGAGGCGCAGCCTGACAAATCAAGCGGTATTTTTGAGTTTTGAGGCGCGCCGATTCTCTCGCGCCCAGGTGCGGGCAACAGTCGCTTGTAGGGCGCTACGTATCCTGACGGCGCAGGCCTTCGCCGTGGTTCAGCGCAGCAGCTTCGCCAGCCGGGGCACCTTCTTGAGCGGGCTCACCAGCGCCAGATTCAATCGCTCAGGCCGCCAAAAGTCTCGCGCGACGGCGCGGATGTCGTCGGCCGTGACCTTGCTCAGGCGGCGTTTGACCTGAGCGGGCGGCAGGATCTTGCCATAGCCGAGCAGTTGCTCGCCCAGCCAGTTCATTTGGTTTTCGGTGTTCTCCAAGCCAAGCTCAAGCTGGCCAATGACGTAGTCCCGGGCGCGGCGCAGTTCGGCGGCGCTTGGTCGGGAGTCCCTCAGAACTCCTAGCTCCCGCAAGATCAGCCGCAAGGCTTTGGTGACATTGTCGGTGTCCAAGCCGGCGTAGATGACGAGGTCGCCGGTGTCGCCGAAGAAGCTCGGTGTGCTATAAATGGAATAGGTCAGCCCGAGGTCCTCACGCAGGAGTTGGAAGAGCCGCGAGCAGGTGTTCTCCCCCACGATAGTGTTGAGCAGGCGCAAAGCGTAGCGGCGTTCGTCCCGCCGCGAGCAGGTACGAGTCCCCAGCGCGATCTGCGTTTGCTCCGCTTGCCTGGTAAGAAGGCGGACTCTTGCTTCCCGCTGGTTCTCGCAGGCCGGGCTGAAACGCGGGGCGATGGGCGCGCCAAACCGCGCGGCGTAACGCGCCGCCGTCCGCACCACCCGTTCATGCCGAATTCTGCCTGCAGCAACAATCACCATGTTCCGGGCCACGTAGTTCTCCCGCAGATAGCCAAGTAGCTGTGCTCGCGTCATCCCGTCCAGCGTCCTGTGTGTGCCGGTGACCGGCCGGCCGAGCGGCTGGCGGGGCCAGAGCGTGGCGTTGAGCAATTCCTGGACCTGATGCTGCGGTTCATCCAAGTACATGGCGATCTCTTCCTTGATGACCTCGCGTTCTTTCGCAATGTCCGCCGGATCGAACTGTGACTCCAGCACCATGTCCATCAACACATCGAGCAGGTCATCGAAATGCTCATGGTTGGCGCGGGCGTGGAAACAAGTCGTCTCCTCGCTGGTGAAGGCGTTCAGATAGCCGCCGACGCCCTCCACCGCTTGAGCAATTTCGTGCGCGGAGCGTCTCCTGGTGCCTTTGAACAGCAGGTGCTCGATGAAATGGCACACGCCGTTGAGCGGCGCAGGCTCGTACCGCGAGCCCACACCTGCCCACAAACCGACGCTCACACTCATCATGTGCGGCATTTCCGCCGTCGCGACCTTCAGACCATTCTCAAATTGTGTAACGTGATACATGCCCGGCCCGGGTACTTGGATCGGTGCAGAGTATCCGGCAGGTGCCCGTCCCGTGAAAGCTACTTTTCCCGGTGCAATTCCGAGGGTCTCTGCTAGATTGGACGCACCATGCTCCTGACTCAGGCAGAACTCCAGAGTTTAGTTGAAGTTACCCAGCGCGTGCCGCATGAGTTGTTGGGGATGCATCCGCTGACCGACCACGCTGGTCTGGTGGTGCGGGCGCTGGTGCCCAATGCCGCTAAAGTCGAGGCGCAACCTCTGCGCGAAAAGGACAAGCCGACGATTAAACTGACGCGCCTGCACAAGGC
>CAZHEW010000337.1:0-1838 GCA_964531815.1 uncultured Verrucomicrobiota bacterium | reverse complement strand
GTGGAGTTCATGCCGGCGGCGGAGCACGCCTACTACCCGTCGTGGGGCTACCAGGTGACGGGCTTTTACGCCCCGACGAGCCGTTATGGGACGCCGGAGGACCTGCAGTATCTGATCAACGCGCTGCACGAGGCGGGGGTGGGCGTGATCATTGACTGGGTGCCGGCACACTTCCCGCGGGACGACTGGGCCCTCGCCCGGTTCGACGGCACGGCGCTTTACGAGCACGAGGACCCGCGCAAGGGGGTCCACCAGGATTGGGGCACGCTGATCTTCAACTACGGACGGCACGAGGTGGTGAACTTCCTCCTGGCCAACGCGCTGTTCTGGTGCGACCGGTTTCACGTGGACGGACTGCGGGTGGACGCGGTCGCGTCCATGCTGTACCTGGATTACTCGCGGAAGCCCGGCCAGTGGATTCCAAACCAGTTCGGCGGGCGGGAAAACCTGGAGGCGGTCGAATTCCTCCGGCGGTTCAATCACCTGACGCATACCGAGTTCCCCGGGGTGATGACCATTGCGGAGGAGTCCACAGCGTGGCCGCAGGTGACGCGGCCGCCATACCTGGGCGGGCTGGGCTTCTCGTTCAAGTGGAACATGGGGTGGATGCACGACACGCTGGGGTATTTCAGCCGGGACCCGGTGCACCGGAAGTACCACCAGAACGACCTGACATTCGCGATGCTGTATCATCACCACGAGAACTTCATCCTGCCGCTCTCGCACGATGAGGTGGTGCACGGCAAAGGCTCATTACTGGGCCGGATGCCGGGGGACGATTGGCGCAAGTTCGCGAACCTGCGGCTGCTGCTGGGCTATCAATGGCTGTTCCCGGGCAAGAAGCTCCTGTTCATGGGGGGCGAGATCGGGCAGCGGGCGGAGTGGAACCCCAACGCGGAGGTGGACTGGAAGCTGCTGGAGGCGGGACCGTACCACCGGGGACTGCAGAAGTTCATGGAAGATCTCAACCAGCTATACCTGGCGGAACCGGCACTGTGGAAATCGGACTACGACCAGGATGGGTTCCATTGGATTGACTGCACGGACCATCAGAACAGCGTGCTGTCGTTTCTGCGGCAGGACGCCGAGCACTTCCACGAGCTGGTGGTGATCGCGAACCTGACGCCGGAGCCGCGGCAGCAGTACCGGGTCGGGCTGCCGCGGGCGGGAAAGTGGCGGGAGCTGCTGAACAGCGACGCTGCGGCTTACGGCGGCAGCAACATGGGGAACTTGGGCGGGCTCGTGGCCGCAGACAGGCCCTGGCACGGGCAGCCGTGCTCCGCTGATTTCGTCCTGCCTCCATTGAGCATCCTGGTCTTCCGTCCGGAACGGGTGGCGGACACGGCGGCGGCGGACGCGCAGGCGGCGCTGGAGCAGGCGCCGGAACCGCGTCCAGAGGCCAAGGCGGTTGCCAACCCCGCCAGTCGGGAGGGAATGGCGCAGGCCGACGGCGGAAAAGGCGGCCAAGTCTTGCTCGCCGATCGGCGCGAGAAGGTGCTGCTGCTCGGCACGGGAGCAGAAAAGGCGCAGGGCGGCGATTAACAAGGCAAACCGCCGCCGTTGCTGCGCTCGGCCGGCGCGATCCAGAACCTAAGCTCACCATCGCATTTGGCAGAGTGGGGGGAGTGCGGGGAAGGGGGCGCCCTTCGCTCCCAAGAGGGCTGGGAGGGGCCAAAGCGGGGCGGCGGTAGCCACAAGCAAGGAGGCCATGTAACAAATTGCCCAGAGGGCAGATTCCGTTCCGGCGCCGCGGGGCACAGCGACTTCGCCTTGTGGCCGATGCTCCAGCGCGTATGCATGAAAGCGAGCGCAAGCTGGAAAGACGGGGCTAACGCAGA
>CAZHEW010000336.1:2458-4311 GCA_964531815.1 uncultured Verrucomicrobiota bacterium | reverse complement strand
GGTAGATAACGAGTGCAACCCCTCACCCCGGCCCTCAACTGAGCATTACCCACAACTCAAGACGGGAAATCCGTCAATCCCGAAGGGATATTATCATTGAGCCCAGGGTTGCGAGGCACGAGCTACCCCGGGAAGAATATGCATAATAAGCCTCAACCCCAACGGGGTTGCATCGGTGCTTCCAGCCGGCCGATGCAACCCCGTTGGGGTTGATCTGTAATCCCCCCCCCTAACCCAGGGTAGCCTCGCAACCCTGGACTGAACGACGCAATCCCTTTGGGATTCGGCCCTCGCGGGCCGAAAGATGTGGGTAATGCTCAGCTTCAGGCCGGGGCGGATGTCTGCATCCGTCCTCCGCCCCCCACCGCGTCCTTCAGCCAGGCGAAGGCGGCGCGCAGTCCTGAATCCCGCACGTCCGCCAGGCCGTAGATGGAGACCAGCGCCGCCTCGTGCCCGCGATAGCGCGGAGGCAGCAGCATTAGCGCGGTGTTTCGCCGGTCTTCCGCTCGGATGATCTGGGAATAGAACAGGCCTTTGGCGATGTGGTAACGGCCTGCGGGCAGGATCAGCTCGCGTCTGGGCAGCACCAGCCAGGGGCGGTATTGCAGGACCAGGCGGCCCGTTTCGTCGCGGCGCAGCGTGCCGTAGGTGCGCGCGGGGACGCGGTTGATCGCGCGGGCGAGCAGCATGCGATTGGCCGACGGATCGGGCCGGAAACGGCGGCTGCGCAGCGTGACAATGTCCCAGATGAAGACCAGCCCGAAGTGCGACAGCCGGAACGACCAGCCGGCAATAAGGTAGGCGATGCCGATGAGGATCAGCGCCCAGGCCGCGCCCAGCCAGGGATTGGCAAACGCAGTCGCCGGGATCGTCGCCAGCACCAGCAGCCGGAAGCCCTTGAGCGCGGTGTCCACCGCCGCAAAGGGGCTGAGCAGGATCAGAATGTTGATGGCATTGGAGGCAAGGAAGACGAAGAAGAAGGCCAGCATTGCCACGGGCACCAGGATGCCATTGCCCAGCCACGAGAGGTCAATCGCGGCCAGGAAACCGGTCGAACCCAGCCGGGCGGCCTCGGTCGGCGCGGTGGGAAAGACGGCGACGACCAGCGGCACGAAGGCGCCGGTGGCGACCAGCCCGCTGATTTTGTGCTCGATGGCGTCGGCCAAATCGAGCGGCTTCTTCAACACCCTCGGCGCGGCGGCACCCACCGTGTCCTTGAGGAAACAGGCGCCCACCAGCACAAAGGCGGGAATCCAGAACCAGGGCTGCGCGAACCAGGGCAGGCGCGCGCGCTGTTGCGGCGTCCCGGCGTGGTAATACTTCCACGCGCCCACGGCGCTGACCCCCAGCAGGGGTGAGATCGCCACGCCCGTGATTTCGGAAACCGCATGCGCCAGCTCCACACCCGGGAGGGCGGCGTTGGTGGACGGCGCCGTTTGCGCGGGAGCGGCTGCCCAGGCCGCCGGCGGGCACCGGCAGACAGCGACCAGTGCCAGCATGCAAGCGAATAGGACGAAACGTCGCATACCAAAGGCTCCGCCTTTTTCCGGCGCCTGTAAAGTTCCTCCTTTGGGCACATCGGAGTTCGCCGGAGGCCCGCTCAGTCTTGGAAATGCACCTTGATATGGGCGGCCATCCGGGCGAATATGGGTTACCATACTCCTTCTTGGTCCACAGGTTGGTCCACAGGTATTTGCCGCCTTCACCAGGATAGCGGTGCGCCAGCTCGATCACTGCGATATGCCCTGCGGCCAGAAGAACAGCGCCAGCGAGATGAGCCACAACCAGAGCGTGATTCCCCCGTTGGCGGCGATCGAGGGCACCACGTTGAGGTTGAACACGGCGACGACGAA
>CAZHEW010000336.1:0-2358 GCA_964531815.1 uncultured Verrucomicrobiota bacterium | reverse complement strand
GGGCGCGCCGACCCTGGAGCACACCTGGTTTGCCGGACACGCCTGGTCGTTCTGCCATTGCGACCGCTGCGGCCGGCAACTGGGCTGGTACTATGTCGGCCAGCATCAATTCGCCGGCTTGATCAAGCGCCGCATCGTGCGCGCCCTCTATGTTAACAATTGACTGGTGCCGCGCCGGGTCGGGGCCGGGCGCTTCCGCCTCTCGATTCGAGCCTTGGCCAAACTGCCACGAGGGCACTATGCTGCGTCCCGGCCCATGAAACCGAGCCAGACAAACTTATGCCTCTGCTGAAACTCGAAACCACCGTTGTTGTGACCGACGACATGCGCAAAGCCTTGCTGCCGGCCCTCTCCAAAATCCTGGCCGACACCACCGGCAAGCCCGAAGACTATGTCATGGTCACGGTCACCCCATCCGCCATGTTAATGTCCGGCAAGACCGGTGACGCCGCCTTTGTGGACGTGCGCGGCATCGGCGGGCTGAACGGCGATGTCAACCGCCGGCTGTCACAGAAGGTGTGCCGGTTGCTCCAGGAATCACTGGGGGTGTCGCCGGATCGCATCTACCTGAACTTCACCGAGCTGGCCGCCACCAACTGGGGATGGAAAGGAAACACCTTCGGGTGATGGACGCGGAACTGCCGGAGGTTGGCGGGACATACATTCTGATAGCTTTTCTTCGCCTGGCGAAGAGGCTGGAAATTGGCCGGCTGGGCGTTTGTTACATGGCGCCCGGCTTCTATGCCTACGTCGGCAGCGCTTTCGGCCCGGGAGGCCTCCGGGCGCGATTGCGCCACCATCTGGAGTCCGTGGCCGAGCCGCACTGGCACATAGATTACCTCCTGGCACATGCCGAGCCGGTGGAGGTCTGGCACGCGGTTTCCGACCGAAAACTGGAGCGCGCTCTGGCGGAGGTGCTGGAACAGTCCCCGGGTTATCGCATGCCGATCCCTCGCTTCGGTTCCTCCGATTACCACCGCAGCCGCGCCAGCCACCTTTTCTATTCCAAGCGCCGGCCCTCCTTCCCCCGGTTCCAACAACAAGTTAACGAAGCCATCGGTGAACACGTCGGCCAGCTCGGCAGGGCGAGCGTCCTCGCGAGCCCTGAATTGCGCTGATACGGTGGGAAGTTTGGGCTCGCGCGGACGCTCGCCCTCCCAAACTGTCAGAGCGGCTTGAGTTGGACCTTGCGGAAGGCGACGGGGTCGTTGTGCCCGGCAAAGCCGAAGTGTCCCACGGTGCGGTCCTTGCCGGGATGCGCCCGATTGCCCATGAACTCATTCACCGTGGCCAAATCGCAGTCCAGGATGAGCGTGCCGTTCAGCTCAACCTTGATCTTCGAGCCCTGGACGGTGACCTCCTGGAAGTTCCACTCGCCGATCGGGCGCTGATAGCCGCGCGCGGCGGCGACCATGCCGTAGGCCGAGCCGTGCGCTTGCCGTGGATCAATCTTTTCGCCCCGCGCCTTCTCGTAGTTGTCGTCGAGCACCTGAAGTTCGCACATGCCAGTGTAGGCCACGTCGCCTTGGCCAGGGTAACGGATGGCCAAGCCGTTGTTACCGCCGGGCGGCAGTTTGAACTCCAGCCGCGCCGCGAAGTCGCCGTATTCGTCAGTCGTGTAGATCGTTCCCCCTTTGTGCGGCTGACACTGGATGGTCCCGCCTACGACCTGGTAATTCTCCGTCGGCCCGGCCCAGCCGGTGACGTCGCGCCCGTTAAAGATGGACTTGAAGCCCGCATTGCCGCGGCTGGCCAGGAGTCGGTTGGCCTCGTCGGCGCCGATTTCGCGGATGAAGATGTTGCGCCAACGGATCTCGCCGCCATGAGTTTGCAGCTCGATCGGGCCTCTGGCCGGCACCGGCGCCTGGCGATCGTAGTAGTTCTCCATCAGCGCGTGATCCACCACCAGCTTGCCGTTGAGCCAAACGCTCACCCGCGCGCCCACCATGACGATGCGGAAGGCGTTCCACTGTCCGAACGGCTTGTCGGCCAGCACCAGCGGGTCCTTGCCGGGTGCGCCCGGGCTGTTGTTCCAAAGGCCGCCCGAGCCCTTGTCGGCGCCGATGGCAAACTTCCCCGGGTCCGTGTAATCCCAAATCTGCACCTGCGGGCAGCCGCGCAGGTAAATGCCCGAATCAGCCTTGGGCACGGTCTTATACTCGACCAGCAGCTCGAAGTCGCCGTAATCCTTCTCGGTGGTCGCATAGGCGCCCTGGCCGTCATTGACCAGCTCGGCGTTCTCGGCGCGCCAGTGAGCTTTCATGGTCTCGGTCCACTTGGCGACTTGCGCCTCGCGCTGCTCGGCCGGCATCGCCAGCAGCTTCCGGTGGTCAAAGGTTTCGCCCCCGCGCCAGCCGG
>CAZHEW010000335.1:0-4312 GCA_964531815.1 uncultured Verrucomicrobiota bacterium | reverse complement strand
AGCACTGCGTGTAGCCGGCGCTCCGGGCCAGTTGGACCGCCTCGGCGAAGTTCAGGCCAACCTCGCCCGCCGCGTGGGCGTCGGAGCCAAAGGTGATGGGGATGCCGCTCCGGGCGGCGAGTTGCACCAGGCGGGGACTGGGATAGATCTCTCTACATTCCTTGCGGAGACCGGCGGTGTTGATTTCGATGGCCACGCCGCCGCGCTTGACGGCCTCGATGAACCGGTTGAACAACGGCGTGCAATCCTCCCGCGGGTAAATGGCGAACTTCTTGCACAGGTCCACATGCCCGATGATATCGAAGAGGCCCGATTCAGCCGCCAAAGTCAGGCGCTCGAAGTAGGCGGTCCACACTTCCAGCGGCTCGCGGCCCCTCCATTGCGCCAGTTGCGCCGGATTGTCAATCGCCCAGGACTCGGAGATGTAATGAACGGACCCGATGAGGTAGTCCCAGGGATGGCGGCTGGCCAGGTCCCGAACCCAGTCTTCGTATCCCGGCAAGTAGTCAATTTCGAGCGCAAGCTTGACAACGAGGTTGGAATGGTCGCGCCGCGCTTGCTCCACGCGCGCCACATACTCGTCCAGCTCAGCCGCCTTCATGCGCCAGTCGTCAAAATCGTCCTGCGGCATCGGGCTGTGGTCGGCGAAACCGATTTCCGGGATGCTCAGCCGCAGCGCCTGGGCGGCCAGATCACCCGGCTCGCCCGTGGCGTGGCGGCATAGCGGGGTGTGCATGTGATAGTCTGCGGGCAAAGCCATGCGCGAATCTAGCCCGGCCATCTCCCCCCTGCAAGGCCGGCGCGCGGACATCCTGCCCGCTTACACGGTCCGAATGGCCTAAGCCGTATCCATGCAATTGGCTTCCCGCTAAACACGCGAAATGACGCTAAAGCAAAGGTTGACCCCAGCCAGCGAGAGCCGCGCTCCAGCTCACGGATTAGTGAGAAACGCCGCACAGTTCTATGGGGCCATATTCGCCAAGCTTTTCGCGTATTCTTGCGTGGTTTAGCGGGCTCCGCTTCTGAATCGCTACAGCCAAGCGGGCAGGATGCACGCGCTCCAGTCTGGCGGCATATCGTGCAGGGTATGAAGTGTTCGGGCCAGAGCAGACCGCGCGTCGCAGCAAGGGGTTCCGGAGGATTCGGCTCAACGGCCGAACCCGTGCCAGGAGCCGAGCGAGCTACTGAGGCTGTCTGGTGGGAGACCGGCTGGCCACCTGCTTGAGCTGCTCGAGAACTTCCTGGGCGACATTCTTCTGCGATTCCGTCAGGCCGGAGGTGTTGGCAATCTTCCCCATCTGCGTTGCCGCCTGCGCATACTGGCCGTAGCGAATGGCCAGGTGCACCCTGGAAACGCTGTTTTGCACCTCCGGGGGCGCGCTGACGAAAGCCTGCTGGAGCTTCGCCAGATCAACCTCTACCCCGCCTATAACGGTCGCCGGCGCTTCCTTCCGGCCCTGACTGCATCCCGTCTCCATCAGCAAGGCTGCGGCAAGAATACTGAGTATCCAATTCGTCGTTCTCATATGGGCCAACTTCGTCTTCACCTGTCCTGTTCCCTTACCGCGTCACAAACGCGCCCGTCCAAAGGATGCCACAGCCGGCGCCGATGGTCAAAATCTGCCGCGCACCGAACCCGCCGGCATCCCGACTGATCACAATGCTCCACTTCATCGCCGGCAAGCTGCGCCTGCCCCAGTTCTGAATCCCACTCAAATCTGTTGCCTGCGTGTTGCTTGCGTTTGCCCTGACGAGCATGGCCTGTTCAGGGGGAGAAAGCGCATCTGGGTCCGGCTGTCTCGTAACTGGACAGTCTGCTTGATGGCGGGCAGGCAACCGTCTTGAATATGGCATAAACTGAACCTGGTTCGGATGGGGCTTTCATCTCTTCGGCATGCACGGGCCGAATTGCTGCGACTGACTCGAGTGATGAATGGGCCGGGAGATCGCCGAGCAAGCGGTGAAGTGCATCGGGTGTAACCTGCTGCGATGTGCCAGTTTGTGACTTCCCGGCACAATCTGGCAGCGTGCTGTGTGCGATGCCGGCACTGACTGGACGAGTTGTTTCTGACACCAACTTTTCCGCACACTGCAGTTTTTGGGACGGCGAGACTGCTGGGGGCACGCTGACTGCTGCGGTTTTTGGCATGGCCGTTTTGCTTATTTCCTGGGTTTGCCTTTCGGCACTCTCCTGTCTCGTATTGGTGGGGGCGGCTGCCCTTCCGGCGCCGCGCCTGCACGAGGAGAACATATCCGTTGACCAGATGGTCGTGCCGAACCGCCTCGCGGATGGGACAGCGCCTGATGTGTCGGTTGGTGCCGCGCCGGCAATTCTGCCGGGTTCGGCGTGTCGGGCGGCATAGCATCAGCGTTGCGCTGGCGATCCTTCGAAGCCTCCTTTATGACCCAAAATGCGCCAGCGCGGGGTTGGGTGAGGCCGGTCGGGTTTTCGAGCCGGCGCAACCAAGTCGGTAATTACACGGACGGCCCCTCCGTAATGAGCGGAGTTGATGATTCCTGCACATGGAGGATGATGACTGAGCATGATAAGCTCAGAGTTTACTGCAGGTTCCCCTGGGAAGATTCTCGGTCGGTCAGGCAGCAGCCGTGGCGTCGCGGTCAAGCAGTCGGCCAGCGCGCTGCCATCCTGGAAGCGGGTGATGGATATGGTGCTGCTACTTGTGCTGAGCCCTGGGTTGCTGATTATTGGCGGCGCGGTGGCGCTGGTCGTGGCGTGCGGCTCGCGCGGCTCGGTCTTCTACCGCCAGCGGCGCGTCGGTTACATGGGCCGCGAATTCCTGTGCTACAAGTTTCGCACTATGCAAGTGGACGCTGATTGCCAGTCGCATCGGGACCATGTTCAGCAGTTGATGGAGGCTGAAGTCCCCATGACGAAACTGGACGCCAGGAATGATCCCCGGCTGGTTCCATTGGGGGCCTTGCTCCGCGCCACCGGGCTCGACGAGTTGCCGCAGGTTATCAACATCATTCGCGGCGAAATGAGCTTTGTGGGACCCCGGCCCTGCATTCCCTACGAATACGAACGCTATAAGCCGTGGCAGCGGCGGCGCTTTAACGCCACTCCCGGACTCACGGGGCTGTGGCAGGTCTGCGGCAAGAACCGCACCACCTTCAATGAGATGATCCGTCTCGACATCGAGTACTCGGAGCGCCAGAGCCTGGGACTCGACTCGTGGATCATCCTCAAGACTTTTCCCGCCCTGCTGCAGCAGTGCCTGGACATGCGGGCGGGAAAGCGCAGCCCGGCGTCCGCTACGCCGTCGGCGAGCATGGGATAGCCGGTTGAACTGTATCGTTTCCAGAAACTATGAAGCAGACAATCAAGGTTGGAGTAGTGGGGTGCGGCTACTGGGGGCCGAACCTGATTCGCAACTTGCGGCAATCCCCGGACTGCCAGCTCAAGCTGCTGTGCGACACGAGTGAACCACGGCTGGCCCACATGCGGCGGCTGTATCCCGAAGTGTCAACCACCCGCCAGTTCGAGGAACTGCTGAACGGCGCCGACCTCGACGCGGTGGTGATAGCCACTCCGGTGCGTTACCACTACGAGATGGCAATGGCCAGCCTGAGAGCGGGCAAGCACGTGTTCATCGAGAAGCCCATGGCGCGCACCGAGGCGGAGGCCGAGGAGATGGTGGCTCTGGCCGAGCGCGAGGGCTTGGTGCTAATGGTCGGCCACACCTTCCTGTTCTCGCCGGCGGTGCGCCGCATGAAGGAGATCGTGGACGCGGGGGACATTGGCGAGGTCCAGTACATCGCCGCGCGCCGGCTTAACCTGGGGCTCTTCCAGAAAGACATCAACGTGGCCTGGGACCTGGCGCCGCATGACATCTCGATTCTCCTGCACCTGCTGGATGAGCGCCCGATCAGTGTCTCGTGCCAGGGGAGCAGCCATGTGACGCGCGGCATCGAAGACGTCACGATGATGTATCTGACATTTGCCAAGAACCGTTGCGCAACCATTCACAACAGTTGGCTGGACCCCAAGAAGGTGCGCCAAATGACCGTGGTGGGCTCGCAGCGGATGATTGTGTATGACGACACTGAGCCGCTGGAAAAACTGAAGATCTATGATGCGCGGGTAGAGGTGCCGCCCCATTACGACACGTTCGCCGAATTCACCTACTCCTATCATTATGGCGACGCCTACGTCCCCTATATCAAGCAGGACGAGCCGTTGAAACTGGAGTGCCAGCATTTTCTGGAGTGTATTCGCGAGAAATGCCCGCCTATCGCAGGAGGCCGGCTGGGGCTCGAGGTGGTTCGCATCCTTGAAGCGGCGGGCGAATCT
>CAZHEW010000334.1:0-4314 GCA_964531815.1 uncultured Verrucomicrobiota bacterium | reverse complement strand
GAATCCGTTGCTGATTCCCGACCGGTGCGCCGGGCGCGGGCAAGCGCGTTGGGGCGTGTCTCATCCGCGCAGCGCTCCGTACATGCGGGCGCGCAAAAAGCAAATCAGTCAGGCAATCATGCGCTCGTATAAGTCGTGGGGGCCAATCCAAAACCAGACGAAGCCATCGGTCACGGGTGCGGCCAGGGCGCGGTAATGGTCACCTACACGAGCGGACCAGGTGTTGGGGCCGACCCGTTTGAAGCGCAAACCCGGGTGGCGCAGATTCTCTTTCCAGAGCCTGTAGTTCTTCACCGCGAGGCGACGCGCCGGTAGCGGCAGCATCCGGTAGTGTTCCCAGAATCGCGCGGTGGTGTGACTCCTCACGGCAGCGGAGTGGTGCGCCCCGCTCTGAACTCAGCGATCGCCTCTTCTGCCAGTCGGTCCAGGGGCCCGCCGGGTCGGGCATCTTCTTCGATCTGAGCGTCCCACTCCGCCTCGCAGCGGCGGTCCAGGCGGGCCTTCAGTTCCCAGAGCTGTTTACGCGGCAGCCGGGCGATGGCAGCTTCGATCTCGGCAACGGTGCTCATAACAGTAGGCTACCAGTTCTGTCTTCCGCCTTCAACTCGCAATTCCGGCCAAAGGCGCTGATTCTGCGCTTCGAGTTCAGTGCAGGCGACTGGTCTGATTGCCTGCGCCCCCGAGACGCAAATTGTTTTACCGCCGGGACCGTCTCACGCTTTGCGCGAATGCCTCCTTAGCCAGGCGGCGTAGCCGGCTTCGTCCAGTTCCCTCGCCGCGAGGGCCAGGGTCTTGAGCGCTGCCTCGGGTTCGGGCGCGGTGAACCGCCAGCCGTTCAGCTCCAGGAAGAGCGCCGCCACGGCGAAGGCGATCCGTTTGTTGCCGTCGAGGAAGGGATGGTTGCGCACCAGGCCGAAGGCATAGGCGGCCGCCAGCTTGCAGTGGCCCGACCGGCCATAGGCGAAGAGCTGCTGGGGCCGCGCCAGGGTGGCACTCAGCAGCCCGGCGTCCCGGAGGCCGCCGGGGCCGCCGAACTCGGTGAGGAGCCGTTCCTGCAAGGCCAGCACGGTCTCCCGCAAAACCCACTCCGGCTCTTTCATCTATTGGGCCAGCTCGCGCAGCGTGTTGCGGTAGCGGCGGATGACGCCCTCGGCGGCCCGCATCTGCCGGGCAAATTGCTCGCAGCCGGCGGTGGCCGGCGTGACGCGCAGCCCGCCCGCGGGCGCGTCGGTGAGCGTGAGCGTGTCGCCCTCCTGGACGTTCAGGCGGGCGAGGGCTTCTTTCGGAAGAACCACCCCCACCGAATTGCCAACTTTGCGCAGCTTCAATTCAAGCACCATGCGGCCAAAGTAACCACAGACGTTATAACACGCAAGAGCCATTCTGTGGGAGTGCACGCTTTTCGGGGGTGATTCCACGCTTGAGGATTAGGAGGCAAAGGACGCAAATAAGGTGCCATGACGGCATGACCATGCGCGCAATCGGATGGCCATTGGCCACGATGCTCGAAAGGGCAGATACAGCGGAAGCCATTGGTCTAAACCGTCGCGCCTCCGCTCTGCTCGACGCGTCAGAATCAGACCACTCCAACGGAGGCGCGCCAGGCGACCGCTCAGGCCCAGTAGCGGTAGTTCACGTCGGGGAAGAGGTTGTCGCGCCACTCGACCTGCTCGAGCCATTCGGGCTCCGGTTGCTGGCTGATAAGCTGCTCGTAAATCCTGGTGAAGCGCAGGAGGTGTTCCTTCACGCGTTTGCGGGCGTAGCCGGGGCTTGTCTCGGTCCGAAGAATGAAGGGCCAATCGCTGGATTGGGCCAGGAGCAGCTCGCGCGCGGCTTGCTTGAGCAAACGTTGCTGCAACGCGTCCGGCTGCGGCAGGCGCTGCGCCAGCTCGGTCATGCGTTGCTGGGCGGCGCGCAGGTGGGGATAGATCCACTCGTTCTTTTCGTTGAGCCAGACGCGCCAGTAGCCGCCCTCGCCCCAGCTTGAAGCGGCGGGGGTGGCCGCCTGGTGGGTGGGGTGCAGGCGCAGGAATTCCCCGGGCGTGATTAACTCGAACACCTTCTGGCCGCCGCAGGCCTTGCGGACCAGAAAATCCAGAAACTCGGGCCCCTCATACCACCAATGGCCGAACAACTCGGCGTCGTAGGGCGCGACCACGATCGGCGGGCGATCGAGGATTTCGCCCAGGCGCCGGAATTGCGCCAGCCGGGCTTCGAGAAAGTGGCTTGCGTGTTCGCCGGCCGCGCGGACGGCGGCGGAGCGTTCGTAGACTTCCTTCCGGGGCGTCCGGCCGGTGATGCGATGGTACTTGAGGCCGGTGAACCCGCGTTGGCCGGCCGCCGCCAGGTGCGGTGCGACGTACTCCAGGTCCAGGTCAAACCCGATGTCGCGGTAGAAGTCCCGGTAACGCGGGTCGCCGGGGTAGCCGGCGTGCCGGCTCCAGACTTGCCGCGAGCAATCCGGGTCGCGGCCAAACGCGGCGAGGCCTTTCGGGGTGAAGACGGGCGCAAACACCGAATAGCGCGGGCGCGGGCGCGCGTGCAGAATGCCGTGCGTGTCGGTGACGAACCAGCGGAGGTTGGCCTCCCGCAAGACTTCCTCCAGGCTCTCGACGTAAGCGCATTCCGGCAGCCAGATGCCGCGCGGCTCGCAGCCGAAACAGCGCTGGTAATGATCGCGCGCAACCAGCACCTGCCCCCGCAGCGAAGGCGGATGATCGGCCATCAGCGGCAGCAGGGCGTGGGTGGCGGTGCTGGTGATGATTTCCAGGTGGCCCAATTCCTGAAACTGCCGGAAGGCACTCACCAGGTCGCGGCCGCAGCCGGCGTAGAGGGCCCGCGCGGCGGCAAAGCGCTCATGATAGAACAGCGCGAGCTCCTGGAGAGGCTTCTCCCAGCGGGTGCGGTGAATTTCCTTGCCCGCCAGGTCAAGCTGCTCCCGGAGGTGGCGCTCGTAGCGGTCTTGCAGGAGCGGGTCCTGCAGCATCGAGCAAAGCGTGGGCGTCAGCGTCAGCGTCAGGCGCGGCGACAGACCATCCCGCCGCCAGCGCTCCAATAGCTGCAGCAGCGGCAGGTAGGTTTCAGTGATGGCCTCGAACAGCCAGTTCTCCTCTAGAAACCTCTCGTGCTCCGGGTGCCGCACAAACGGCAGGTGCGCGTGCAGGATGAGTGCGAAGTAACCGGGCATTTGACAGAGAGAATCCCGCAGCTAGGCGCCGAAGACCAAACCGCCCGGGCGGCTCATGGTTGTTTCGCCGCCGGCCTGAGCGCCGGGTCCGGCGCCGCCGCCCCGACTTCACCCCGGTAAGCGGTGCCGCGCGTGAATTTCAACTCCGCATGGCGCAGGTCGCCTTGTGCCGACAGAGCCGTCACGCTGACCGAGTGCTCGCCATCGGGCAGGGAAAACCGGCAACTGAAGGTGCCGTCGGCCCGGAGGTTGATTGGCCGCCCGTCAATCGTCACGGTCGCATCCGGCTCCGTCGCGCCGAAGATGACGACATCGGCGTTGACGTTGAACCAGAAGCCTGGCGCCGACTCCTCCACGGCGCCCCCGGGGCTGGAGACGCTCTCCGCCTCGGCGCCAATCTCCCCAACCGCCAGGGAACTCATCGCGTCCCCCGGCTCAGGGTGCAACACCACCAGCTCGACCGGCGGGCCTTCCCGCGCGGGCGCCAGCGGCGGCAAATCCGCGGGCACCCCCTGTCTGGCCGGCACCGCCAGTTGAGTCAGCCGCGCCTGGGCGGGAATCGTTATAAACCGCGCGGTCTGGTCTGCGGAAACCGTATCCGCCGGCGTGACCACCGGCGCGGAAGTCGTGATCGTCACCCACCGGCGCCGGGGGCGATAGTAGCCCAGCTCCGCAACGTAGCGCATGTCGGCGGCGCCCACATTGATAAACCAATGCCGTGATTCCGGATGCACCTGGACTTCAGTGACCGGATGCTTCGAGACCGTGCCGGCATGAACCCGCACCACAAGGTGACCGTCGGCGGACAAGGCGTTATACCGCCGCTGCTGTTGCGCCGTGAGGTCCCAATGAGCATACAGCCAGCGGGGATCGCGCGCGGCGAGCACGAGTTGTCCCGTGCCGTAGGCCTCTGGCAAGGTCCCTTCCTCGTCTCCGAGTTGGCCGCCCGCAGTGGCCGGCCCCAGCACGTACTTCTGTCCCGGACCGCTCGGCTGCGGCCCCGACGGCCCATCCTCCTCCAGCAGAATCGGCGGCACTCCCGGGCCGGCTTCCGCCTGGAGCCGGAGCTTCTCGGGCGATTTTCCCCGCCGCGGGCGTGAGACCGCGATCGGCTCGGACAGGCCGGC
>CAZHEW010000333.1:0-4333 GCA_964531815.1 uncultured Verrucomicrobiota bacterium | reverse complement strand
GGGGCCAGGCTGGTCGTGGACGGCGGGTGCTCGGCCCAGCACATGCCCGCCGACGTTGACGTGTGAGCGGCGGCGCCGACCATGCCGGAGGCGCCGTGTCCCGCCCGCGCTACAAGTGGGAGCTGCTGGCGCTGCTGTTCTGCGCATTCTTCTTTCACCAGGGTGACCGCGCCATCTTTGGCGTGGTCCTGTCCGCCATCAAAACCGACCTGCACCTGGCGGACAGCCAACTCGGGCTGGTGGGCTCCGTGCTGTTCTTCACGCTGGCGGTCATGATGCCTGTGGCCGGGTACTTGGGGGACGTGTGGAACCGGAAGAAGATCATCATCGGCTGCCTGCTGTTCTGGAGCGCGGCCACGATGTGTACCGGGCTGGCGGGCGGGTTGATCGCGCTGATTGCGTTCCGCAGCGTCGCCACTGCGGGCGGCGAATCTTTCTACGCTCCGGCGGCCTATCCGCTTCTCGCCACCTATCACACCCGCACCCGCGCCGTCGCCTTGTCCATTCATCAATCCTCCCTCTACCTCGGCGTGATGGTCAGCGGGTTCCTTGGCGGGTTCATCGCGGAACGCTGGGGCTGGCGCTCGGCTTTCTTTGCCTTTGGCGGCGGCGGCATTGTGCTCGGCGTGATATTGATGTGGCGCCTGCTCGATGCTCCGGCTCCCGCGGCCCGCTCGACCGCGGGCCCGCGCGACTCGGTTTGGCAGGCCCTGGGCGTGCTGTTTCGCTCGCCGACCGCGCTGCTGCTGACGGCGGGGTTTACCGCGATCGTTTTCGTCAATAACGCTTATGTGGTTTGGGCGCCGGTGTTCCTGCAGGAGCGGTTCCATCTCTCACTGACCCAAGCTGGCGGTTTTGCCATGTTCTATCATCACCTGGCGGCGTTGCTGGGCATTCTTTTCGGCGGCTGGCTTTCCGACCGCGTGGCGGTGACGCGGCCGGTGTTCCGGCCCCAGATGATGGGCGCGGCCATGCTGCTGGCCGTGCCGGTGATATTCCTGATGGGGCGTGCGGGCACCCTGGTCGGGGCTTGCGCGGCCATGGCGGGGTTCGGCCTGTTCCGCGGCTTCTATGAGGCCAATACTCACGCGGCTTTGTTCCAGGTCATTGCCCCCCAACATCGCGCCTCGGCGGTGGGCATCATGACGATGCTGGCGTTCCTGGTCGGCTCGCTTTCCCCCTGGCTGCTTGGGCGGCTGCGGGAATCGTATTCCGAGGGCCTCGGGCTGGGCTACGGTTTTTCCGCCTTGTCCGGCGCATACTTGCTGGGCGGCCTGGCGCTGCTGGTTGCGGTGTTCTTCACCTTCCAGCGCGACTATTACCGCGAGCCGGAAGCCTGACCTGAAATGAGTTCTTCCGATTGTCCAGTGAAACCCATTGAGGAATGCAATTGCTTATGAGAAATAATTACTTAGCCCAAATCTCCCGCTCCATGGGTCGCCCGGCCCGCAGGCCGGCAGCGAGTCTCACCGCCGCCTTCATGGTCTGCGCGAGCGGCCTGTTCGGCGCCGAGCAACCCGCGGCCCCGGCCCCGAGCGGCGGCTTGGAACGCATTGCCAACGAGCGCATCTACTTCTCACTATCACCCGACGGGCGGAAGTTCGAGCTGGGGTTCGCCGGCCAAGCGCCAGCCCTCGCCGGGGATTGCGGGTTGTTCGACATGATGGTGGGAGTGGGCCAGCGCCGCGAATGGGGCATTGCGCCGGAAGAGCAATCCGCCCGCGTGACCCGGGAAGGCAAGGCCCTGGTGGCGCGCTACGCCACGCTCCGTCATGCCGGCGCGGAACACAAAGCGCGGATCGAGCTGCGCTTCTCGCTCGAAGGCGACGAGGTCGTCTGCGAGGCGCAGTTGGACAACCAATCCGACATGGTGATTGAGGAGTTCTGGTTTCCCTGGGTCGGACCATTCCGCAGCCTGGGGCCGGACCCGGAGAGCGACACGCTGATTCTGCCGCACGGACTTGGCCGCCGCCTAAGGAATCCGGCAGCCTATGTGGAAGATCAGCACACTCTCTACATGGCGCCCGACCAGAAGCGCGTTCTCGCCAGCGCCCATTACCCAGGCGGTCCCATGACGATGAACTGGTTTGGCCTCTACGGCGGGGGCAAGGCGCTGGGGCTGCTTTCGGAGGATCCGAGTCTCCAAACCACGGGCTTAAACCTCGCCCGGGAAGCCAGCACGGGACGTCTGTTTGCGGGGTTTGTTCGCTATCCATTCCTGGCCCGAGGGACCTGGACTGCGCCGCGCTCGGTCCTGCGCCTGCATCATGAGGACTGGCACGCCGACGCGCGCGCTTATCGGCAGCGGGCGGATTCGAGCTGGTGGAGCCAGACGCCCCGGCCCGAGTGGGTGAACCAAATGCACGGCTGGCAGCGCATCATCATGAAGCACCAGTATGGCGAGGTGTTCCTGCGGTACAAGGACCTGGTGGATGTGTTCGAGGGCGGCCGGCCCTACGGGATCACCACGCTGATGGTCTTTGGCTGGTTCAAGGCCGGCATGGACAATGATTACCCCAACTACGAGGTGGCGGACGACCTGGGCGGGGCGGCGGGATTGCGCGAGGCCATTGCCGAGATTCAGCGCCGGGGTGGGCGGGTGATTCTGTATGCCAACGGTCACCTGATTGACACGGCTTCCGATTACTACAAGACGACCGGCTCACGCATTTGCCTCAAGACCGCGCAGGGAAGCGAGTATCGTGAAGCCTACAAGTTTGCGGGAGACGGCACCTACCTGCGCGAGTTTGGCGCCCGGGACTTTGTCGCCGCGTGTCAATCCACACCCGAGTGGCGCCAGAAGCTGATTCAGATCGGGGAGTACATGGCATCGTTCGGACCCGACTGTCTGTTCTTCGACCAGATGGGCGGCCGGTTGCCTTACCTGTGCTTTGACAAGTCGCATCCGCACGCGGGCCCGGCCCTGGCGCAGGGCCCCGGCAAGAACGCCATCCTGGCGGCGATGCGAAAGGCGCTGATTGAAGGGCACGGAGACCGCGCCTTTGGGACGGAGAAGGTTAGCGACTGTCTCGACCGGCATGTTGATTTTGTGCACGTGGCCGACTTTGGCGCCACGCAGACTCCCGAGGCGTTTCCGGAAGTGTTCCGCTACACCTTCCCGGAGATCCTGTTCAGCACGCGCGGCATCCGGGATGAGCGCGACCACGAGAAGCGGATGAACTGGGGGTTCCTCTATGGCTGGCGGTTTGATGTCGAGATCTGGCGCTGCCGGGGCGACTTGCGCCAGGCGCCGAAGTATGGGGCTTACATGGCCAAACTGATTGCGTTGCGCAATCGCTGGCCCGACCTGCTCATGACGGGCCGGTTTGTGGATCAGGACTTCTGCCTGCCTCCCGCTTCGGGGGTATTGGCCAAAGGCTACACGGCGGGCAAACGCGCGGCGATTGTCGCCTACAATCATTCGTCCCGCGAAAAAGCCTTCACCCCGAAGCTCATCCAACCGCTGCGCTTTGTCGAAGGGGCCACCTTGAACGGCAATTTCCAGCCGGGCGATAAACTGCCCGCGCAGTCGGTGGCCGTGCTGGTTTACGAACGGTAAGATGGACCGACGGCGCCATTTCCTGCCGCGGGTGGTGCTCGCGGAACTGGTGTTGGCCGCCGCGGGTTTGCAGGGGGGCGCGGCCGCTGCGCAACCGGAGCGAACAGTGGTGGAGTGGAAGGCGTGGCCGGCGGCCAACGCGCAACTGCATGGAGCCTCGGCAGCTCCGGGCATGAACGGCTGGCTGGAGGTCAAGACCCGCAGGGAAACCGGCCGCGTTGGCCTCAAGGCAAGGCCCGCGCCGGATAGCCGGGACCTGGATGCCTTTGCGGAGATTGCCGTGCCGGTGTGCAACCGTGGGACCAACAACCTGCGGCTCATATTGCGAGTGGATGACAGCTCAACCGAGAGCCTGCCAACCGTGCAAACCCGCAGGGGCATCTTCCAGGTCCAGGTTTCTCCCGGCCCGGAGCCCATGTGGCTGGTGGTGCCGCTGGACGACGGCAAGCCTTCCGCGCCGGAGGGCCGGTTCATCTCCATGGTGGGGCAGCCAACTGATTTTGCGCGCCGCGGGAGCATCAATGGAGCCAATGTCACGGCCATCTCGGTTTTCACGCCTGACCCGGATGCCGAGCACGCGTTTGCCATCGGCCCGGTGATTGCCCGCGGCACGCCCGCGCCGTTCCGCGACTGGCCAGCCGACCGCGTGTTTCCGCTGGTGGATGAGTTTGGCCAATACGCGCACCGGGATTGGCCGAACAAGATTCGTGCGCCGGCGGAGTTTGGCGAAAGGCGCAGGAGTGAAGAGGCCGACCTGGCGGCGCATGCGCGGCC
>CAZHEW010000332.1:0-4339 GCA_964531815.1 uncultured Verrucomicrobiota bacterium | reverse complement strand
TGGGCGGTGTGAAGTTGAAAATGCCAGAGTGGGTCGCCGCAACGGGTTAGCCCAAAGTCACTTTCCGCTCGTGTGTGCCAAAGTGGCGCAGTTCAGCCCGCCGCGTCCCTCGCCTCGTGCCCAGACCACTGCTCCGTTTAGGTTCAGGTGTTCAAAGCGCGCAAAGCCGTGTTCGGGAAATTCTCTCCTCAAGGGAGAGGGCTGTGGGGGACAGTGATGTTCGCACCGACAAGAAAGGTTGAACTGGTGAGCGATTGCCGGTAAGACAATGGGCGATGGTTAGTAAAACAACGAAGCCGGTGACGATTTCTCCCCTGGCCGGCAAGCCCGTGCCGCAGGAACTGCTTGTAGATCTGACGCGCCTGGAGCGGGAGTATCACCAGCGGAAGCCTGACGCGGGCAACCGCAACCAGATGGTGAGCTTCGGCACGTCCGGACACCGCGGTAGCTCGCTGCGCGGGACGTTCACCGAGGCACACGTTCTGGCGATTACGCAGGCGATTTGTGATTACCGGCGCAGCCAGGGCATCCACGGTCCGCTGCACATGGGCAAGGACACCCATGCGCTGTCCGGGCCGGCACAGCGTACCGCCTTGGAAGTGCTGGCAGCTAACAACGTCGAAGTGATCATCCAATGCGACGACGGAGTGACACCGACGCCGGTTATCTCGCGGGCCATTCTGATTTATAACCGGGGACGCAAGGAATCTCTGGCCGACGGCATTGTCATTACGCCTTCGCATAACCCGCCAGAGGACGGCGGGCTTAAATACAATCCGCCACACGGCGGCCCGGCGGACACGAGCGTCACCCGGTGGATTGAGCGGCGTGCCAACGAACTGCTGGGCGAAGGCAACGTGGATGTGAACCGCGTGCCATATGGCATGGCCCTCTCGGCGGCGACCACGCACGAGGAGGACCTCGTTCCGGCTTATGTGGAGGATTTGCGCAATGTCATTGACATGGAGGCTATTCAGGCAGCCGGGCTCACGCTGGGGGTGGACCCGCTGGGCGGCGCCTCACTGCCGTATTGGGAGCGGATCAACTCGATCTACAAACTGGGCATTACGGTGGTTAATCCAAAGCTCGATCCAACCTTCTCGTTCATGGCGGTGGACCACGATGGCAAGGTCCGCATGGATTGCTCAAGCCCTTATGCGATGGCGGGGCTGGTTGGGCTGAAGGATCAATACCAGGTGGCGTTTGGCAACGACCCGGACGCGGATCGGCATGGCATTGTCACGCCGTCGGCAGGGTTGTTGAACCCCAATCAGTATTTGGCGGTGGCCATAGAGTACCTGCTCGGGCACCGGCCGGACTGGAGCACAAAGGCGGCGGTGGGCAAGACGCTGGTCAGCAGCAGCATGATTGACCGGGTGGTGCACAAATTGGGCCGGCAGTTGGCCGAGGTGCCGGTGGGCTTCAAGTATTTTGCGCCACACCTCTTCGACAGCTCCTACTGCTTCGGCGCGGAGGAAAGCGCCGGAGCGAGCTTCCTGCGGCGGGATGGCACCGTTTGGACGACGGACAAGGACGGCATCCTGATGGACCTGCTGGCAGCGGAAATTGCCGCGTGCACCGGCCAGGACCCGGGCGAGCGGTTCACAGCGCTGACAGCGGAGTTCGGGCGGCCGTACTACCAGCGGATTGACGCCGCCGCCACGCCAGAGCAGAAAGCGCGCCTGGAGAGGCTTTCGCTGGACGCGGTTAAGGAATCGCACCTGGCTGGTGAAGTGATCACGGCCAGGCTGACCCGCGCGCCGGGTAACAACGAGGCCATCGGCGGCTTGAAGGTGGTGACGGCCAGCGGCTGGTTCGCGGCCCGGCCTTCGGGCACGGAGAACTTGTACAAGATTTACGCGGAGAGCTTTCGGGACGAAAAACACCTTGAGGCGATCGTCAGCGAGGCGCAGAGTATCGTCAGTCATGCCTTGGGCGGCGCCGATAAGCAGTAGGCTTCCCGACTTGGCACAAACAGGATCGAAAAGCATGAATATGGCATCAACCGTTAACTCCCTTACCCAGCGCGGAGCCTGGAAGGCCCTGGCTGCGCACTACCGGACCGCCCGCAAGTGGCATTTGCGGGAACTCTTTGCCAACGACCCGCAGCGCGGTGAACGCATGACCGCGGAAGCGGCAGGACTGTTCCTGGACTACTCCAAGAATCGCATAACGGGCGAAACGATTAAGCTGCTCGTGCAGCTTGCGGAGGAATCCAACCTGCGCGAGCGCATTGAAGCGATGTTCCGCGGGGACAAGATCAACCTGACCGAGAACCGCGCCGTGCTGCACGTGGCGCTGCGCGCACCGCGGGGCGCGTCCCTTATCGTGGACGGCAAGAACGTGGTACCGGAGGTGCATGCGGTGTTGGACAAGATGGCCGACTTCTCGAACCGTGTCCGGAGCGGCGCGTGGAGGGGGCACACCGGCAAGCCCATCCGCAAGGTCGTCAACCTGGGCATCGGCGGCTCCGGCCTTGGGCCGACGATGGCTTATGAAGCCCTCAAGCACTACAGCGAGCGGGCCATGGCCTTTCGCTTTGTTTCCAACGTTGATGAGAGTGATTTGCTGGAGGGGACCCGTGACCTTGATCCGGCCGAGACGCTGTTCATTGTGTCATCCAAGACCTTCGCGGCTCTGGAAACGATGACCAATGGCGAAAGCGCCCGCCAGTGGCTGCTCAACGGGCTGGGCGGGGACGAGAAAGCCGTCGCGAAGCACTTCGTCGCCGTCTCGACCCAAGCCGACAAGGTGGCCGCGTTTGGCATTGATGTCGCCAACATGTTCGGTTTCTGGGATTGGGTGGGCGGGCGCTACTCAATAGACTCGGCGATCGGCCTTTCCACCATGATTGCTGTCGGCCCCGAAAACTTTCACGCGATGCTTGATGGCTTCCGCCAGATGGACGAGCACTTCCGCAAGGAGTCGTTCGAGAAGAACCTGCCGGTGCTCATGGCCCTCCTGAGCATCTGGTACAACAACTTCTTCGGCGCACAGACCGTGGCGGTGCTCCCCTACGAGCAATACCTCAAACGCTTTCCGGCTTACCTCCAGCAGTTGACGATGGAGAGCAATGGGAAGAGCGTCACCCTGGACGGCAAGGCAGCGAATTGCGACACCAGCCCCGTTTACTTTGGCGAACCGGGCACCAACGGGCAGCACTCGTTCTACCAGTTGATCCACCAGGGCACCCGGCTTATCCCGTGCGACTTCATCGCTTTTGCCCAGGCACTCACGCCGCTGGGGCGTCACCACGACCTTCTGCTGGCGAACGTCTTCGCGCAGAGCGAGGCGCTGGCTTTTGGCCTCAAGCCGGAGGAAGTAAAGGACACGCCGGCTTGGCTGGTGCCGCACCGGGTCTTCGAGGGCAACCGCCCGTCGAACACCATTCTGGCGGAACAGCTTACGCCGGCCACGCTGGGCGCGCTCGTGGCGCTTTACGAGCATACTGTCTTCACGCAGGGAGTGATTTGGAACATCAACTCATTCGATCAATGGGGCGTGCAACTCGGCAAGGTACTGGCCCAGAATATCGTCCTGGAGCTCGAGCGCGACACAGAGCCCGAACTGAAACACGACAGCTCCACAAACAATCTCATCCGCCGGTATCGCAAACTCAAGAGGCGCTAACCCCGTGCCATGGAAATTCGAGTGCTGCCGGACGCCGAGGCGGTTGCCGTCGAGGCGGCCAGAGTGATCGCAAGCCAGGCCAGAAAGGCGACGGCGGCACGGGGCCGGTTTGTCATGGCCGTCAGCGGGGGCCGCACCCCTTGGCAGATGCTACGCGCGCTGGCACGCGAACAGGTGCCTTGGGGCAGTGTTTATGTGGCGCAGGCGGACGAGCGGGTAGCTCCGGCAGTGCACCCGGACCGAAACCTTGCCCACTTGCGCGCGAACCTGCTCGATCACGTCCCTCTGCCGCCTGAACAGATTCAGCCCATGCCAGTGGATTACCCGGACCTCCAAGAGGCTGCCCGGCGCTACGCACTCGCACTTCAGGAGATCGGCGGCATAACGCCTGTTCTCGATCTGGTCCACTTGGGCCTTGGCCCCGACGGGCACACAGCTTCGCTGATGCCGGGTGACCCTGTGCTTGAAATTACTGACGCGGATGTTGCCATCGCTCACGTTACCCTCGGAAGGCAGCGAATGACGTTGACCTGTCCGATCCTAAATCGCGCTCGGCGCATCCTGTGGGTGGTGACGGGCGCTGACAAAGGGGCCATGCTGTTACGGTTACGGGCTGGAGATACGACGATCCCAGCCGGCCGGATTCGCCGCGACCAGGCCTTGGTCTTGGCCGACCAGGCGGCAGCGGAGAAGCTCTGAAAGCTATTGA
>CAZHEW010000331.1:0-4355 GCA_964531815.1 uncultured Verrucomicrobiota bacterium | reverse complement strand
CGGCAACAAAAAGACGCGGCATAGCCTCAACCGGACGGATTTTGTCTCACACCCCTTTTCCGGGGACGTCGCATTTGCGCCCCGTGGCGCGGCCGTCAAAAAGCTTGGCATTGCGGACGCGGTTTCTTACGGTAGTGCTGTGATCGGGTTCTTAAGATTCGTGGGCATTCTGAACACGGGAGTGTGGCTCGGGGCCGCCGTTTTCTTCACGTTTGGAGCGGGCTTGGCCCCGTTTTCGGAGGAGATGAAGAATCTGCTGGGGGCGAAGAGTTATCCCTATTTCTCCGGGGCCATCGCGCAGATACTCATCGCGCGCTATTTTAAACTCCAGATTGTCTGCGCCGCTGTGGCGGTGGCACACCTGCTGGCGGAATGGCTTTACCTCGGCAAGCACCCGCGGAAGTTTCAGTCCGGCCTGCTGATCGGGCTGTGCGCGGCGGCCCTGCTGGGCGGCGGCTGGCTTCAGCCCAAGCTCAAAGCGCTGCATGCCACAAAATATGGGATCCACACCCGGCCGGAAATTCGCGAGACGGCCAGCCGGTCTTTTAGGACTTGGCATGGTGTGTCCCAAGCGGTTAATGTGCTGCTGGTCGCCGGGCTAAGCGTCTATTTGTGGCGCGCGGCTAATCCTTCGGACCCGACCCGCTTCGTGAGCGCGATGAAGTTCACGCTGCGGTAAATGCCGAGGGGGGAGTTGACAAACTTGTATTGTCGCTGACCTTACTCTTAGTGTTAGATAAATTAACTTGGGCTGCCTGCGCGGCGCCCAGAAAGGGAAAAATATATGATCTCGAACGATCCACTGTCGCTGAGCAGCAATCCGTCTCACGGCGAGCGTGCTCACCGTCTTCCTCGGCCGCCGGTGAATGAGGACACTCTGAAATCATCCAAGATTCAGATCGAGCGGAAGACATTTGTCCTGGCCCTCAAGGAAAACGCGCGCGGGCGCTTTCTGCGCATTACCGAGGATGTCGGCGGCCGTCGCGATACGATTATTATCCCAGCGCCGGGGTTGGAGGAGTTCCGACAGGTGCTGGACGAAATCATCAAGATTTCGGACGAAACGCCGCCCAAGACGACGTAGCGCCCGCCGGGCGCTCAGCACGGGGGCTACGCCTTTGGGGCCGCCCGCCTTCTCGGTTTGAGCCGGGGGGCGTCCCCCCAGAGCGTCTCCAGATCGTAACGCTCGCGCACGTCGGGGCGCATTGCGTGGACGATGACATCGAAGTAGTCCAGCACGACCCACGCCGCACGGAACGTCCCGTCAATGGCGTTTGGGCGCAGGCCGTGGTCCTCGCGCAATCGGTCGCTGATCTCATCCACGATCGCCCGCAAGTGAGGCTCGCTCGTGCCGCTGGCAATCACGAAGTAGTCCGTGACCGACGACAGCTCGCGCAAATCCAGGATCGTGATGTTCTCCGCCTTCTTATTCTCTGCCAGTTCGCGGCAAAGCAACGCCAGTTTTCTTGAATCCATCTTTGGCAATAGTCGCCCGGCCTGGCTCAAAGATAAAGCCGATTATTGTGGATCGCCTCGGCGACGTTTCCCGGCACCAGGTGCGCGATGGGCAAGCCGGCCTTCACCCGCGCCCGAATCTGGGATGAGGAAACGCCCAGCGGAAAGCCCTTCAGCCAGTGCCCGCGAAACGGCGCGGGGAATTGCCGCGCTGTCTGTCCGGGCCGGGGGATGACCGCAAATTCCGTGAGCCGAGCCAATTCAGCCGCCGAGCGCCATTCGGGCAACTGCGCCAGGTGATCGGCGCCAACCAGCCAGAAAAGCTGCGCCCCCGGGAATCGGCACGCGTAGTCGCGCACCGTGTCAATGGTGTAGGATACGCCGCCGCGTTGAATTTCCTGGTGGTCAATCTCGCACCCGGTCTGGCCGGCCAGGGCCAGGCGCAGCAAGCGCAACCGCTCCGGGGCCGGGGTCGGCTGGGCATCCGGCTTGAACGGGGATTGCGCCGCCGGGATGAAGAACAACCGATCCAGGTTCAGCTCTTCCCGCGCCGCCTGCGCCACCAGCAAGTGGCCCAGGTGAACCGGGTCGAACGAACCGCCGAATAGACCAATGCGCTGCATTGCGTAGTTCTGCCGGCGGGCTCAACAGCACCGCCGGACGCCGCGGAATCGCTTTTCCGAGAACTCGAGATAGATCTGCGCCTCCGTCTTGCCCGGCTGGAGGCTGTTGGCGTGCCCCGGGCACTTTGCCTCGATAGATTCACAGGCCAGCGCGCTTTGGCGGGTCCGCTCCAGATCCGCCTCGCCCGACAACTCTTTGGCCAGCGCCAAGGCCAGCGCGCCCGCACCGGCCAATTTCAGTGAGCGGGATTCGGTCAGCGCGTAAGCCGGGAGCCATACCGGCTCGGTCTCGCTTAGCACGGCCGGCTTCCGTCGTCGCAGGAGCAAGACCCATTCGCGCACGCTCAGCGCGACAATGACAGCCACCAGCACCATAAAGAAGGCGGTAGCCGATGCGTCCACGGTGTTGTTGAACCGCTTGACGCGGTTGAGGCGCAGGGCCTTCTCCGCCTTAACGACAGCGCTCTTATCACCAGCGGCTTCGGCGGCGGCCAAGGCCGCTTGGAGCTTCGGGGCTTGCCCCTGTAACACGCGGTTGGCAGCCAGAAAACCGATGCCTGGGTTGGAGTGCCCGACCTTTTGCCCGCCCGCGGTGAAGGTGACGCTGAGCAGCCATAGCAATGGTACCAGCGTGGTCAACGCCAGCGCCGCAGACCGCGACGCAGGCGCGCCGTTCTTGAGGGCCATTTTCAAGAGGACGGTTGTGGCCAGGCACAGGGCAATGCCGGCGAGCATCTGGTTGGAGATGCCGAAGATGGGCCATAGCGCCTTGACGCCGCCCTCCGGGTCACGCACTCCCATAATCAGGAAGAAGCCCCAGCCCAGCACCATGCCGCCACTGGCCAGCAGGTTGGCCCCGAAATGGCCGGTTTGGCGCAGCGGTTTCCAGACGTGGCCGAGGGCATCCTGCAAAAGGTAGCGGCCAACGCGCGTTCCGGCGTCAATGGTCGTCAGGATGAACAGCGCCTCGAACATGATCGCGAAGTGGTACCACAGGTCGAGCCAACGGCCCTGCGTCACCCTCGAAAAGATTTCCGCCATGCCCACGGCCAGCGTGACGGCGCCGCCGGTCTTGCCGACAAGGCTGGGCTCGCCCACCGCGGCGGCCAGGCTCGTCATCCGGTCGGCCGTCACCGGAAATCCCTCGCTGGTGACCTTCGCGGTCGTGGCCACCACCTTGGCCGCCACCGGCATGTCCCCGACGTCCACATTCATGCTGAAATAGACACCTGGTTGCAAGGTGCAGGCCGCGATCATGGCCATCATGGCAACCAGGGATTCGAGGCACATGGCGCCGTAGCCCACCGGCCGCGCATAACTCTCCCGGGTGATGATCTTGGGGGTGATGCCGCTGGCTATCAGCGTGTGAAAGCCGGAAATCGCGCCGCACGCGATCGTGATAAAGCAGAACGGAAACACCCCCCCTGGCACCACCGGGCCGGTGCCTTCCACGAACCTGGTGAAGGCCGGCATGCTCAGGTTGGGCAACACCAGCAGCACCCCGCACGCGAGCGCGAAGATCGTGCCCAGCTTCATAAACGTGCTGAGGTAATCACGCGGTGCCAGCAACAGCCAGACCGGCAGCACGCTCGCCGCCAATCCGTAGAGAATGATGCTCCAGGCAATAGGCTCCTTGCCCAGGCTGAACAACCGGGCCAACGCCGGGTGGTGATAGACATATTGCCCGCCCCAGACCGCCAGCAACAGCAGCACGACGCCGATCACGGTCACTTCGCGGATGCGCCCCACACGCCAGAATCGCAGGTAGCCGCCCATGAACATCGCGATCGGGATGGTCGCCCCGACCGTGAAGATGCCCCACGGGCTCTCGCCCAGGGCGTTGACCACCACCAAAGCCAGCACTGCCAGCAAGATGATCAGAATTGCAATGATGGCTACTACCGCCACCGCGCCGGCCGCCGTGCCTAACTCATCACGAATCATCTGCGCCAGCGACTTGCCGTCGCGCCGGATCGAGCAGAACAGGATGACAAAGTCCTGCACCGCGCCCCCGAGCACCACGCCAATCAGAATCCACAGCGTGCCCGGCAAGTAGCCGAATTGCGCCGCCAACACCGGTCCGACCAGCGGTCCCGGCCCCGAAATGGCGGCGAAGTGGTGCCCGAAGACGATCCATTTGTTCGTCTTCACGAAGTCCTTGCCGTCATCATGCACCTCGCACGGGGTGGCGCGGCGGTCGTCGAGCATCAGCACGCGCGCCGCCAGCCACTTCGAGTAGAACCGGTAGCCGATGGCGTAGGTGCACAGGGCGGCGAC
>CAZHEW010000330.1:0-4356 GCA_964531815.1 uncultured Verrucomicrobiota bacterium | reverse complement strand
GATTCCCGCAGTGACGGGGTGCCAATCTGCTGGAGCTCCTTCTCCCACTCCGCGAACAAATCACCGGCCACCGTTTCGACGTCGCGGATGCGCTTGTGTACCGTCTGGGCCTGGCTGGCGCAGCCATCGTAATCGCTCTTGAGCGCGTTGTAGGTCCGCTCCAGTTCGCCGCCGTCGAACTTGGTGATCTCCTTGAGCCGGGTGAGCGCGTCTTTGAATTGTTCCTGCGCCTCCTTCTGTTCGTCGCGGGCTTCGGTGACGCGCTTCTTCAGCAGGTCCCGCTTGTGGACACCGAACTTCTCATAAGCGGCGTAGTAGGTGGAGCGGCAGCCGGAGGCCGCCGCGAGGCAGACCATAACCATGATGCACCGGGTTAACAGTCGAATCGTGCTTTTCATAATGTTCAGTTCTCAGCCAGACGCCTGGCCGGCCGTCTTAACGGACGGGGCGGCCGACCGTCGCGCGCGGACCCCGCGCGGGCCGCCCGCCCTCGAAGCCGGCTCGCGCGGCCTACAATCTCACCGGCATTTTATACTTTCCGGCCAAGTCGGCGCGGCCCATACTTTTGCCCATCTTACGGTCCGTTGCGGTTTAACTCAAGCAAAGAAAGACATTGTATGGGGCTGATCAACTATCTGAAGACACAGTTCCTGGACATCATCCAGTGGCAGGACGACTCGCGGGACACGATTTCGTGGCGCTTTCCCGATGAAGACAAGGAAATCAAACGCGGCGCGCAACTCATCGTGCGCGAATCCCAAGTGGCCCAGTTCATCTACCTCGGGCAGTTCGGCGACACGTTCGGCCCGGGCAAACACTCGCTGGTCACTGACAACATTCCGATCCTCTCGACGCTCAAAGGCTGGAAATACGGGTTGGAATCACCGTTCAAAGCGGACGTTTACTTCGTCAACACGCGGCTGTTCACCGGCAACAAGTGGGGCACGGCCAATCCCATCATGATGCGCGACGCCGATTTCGGCATCGTGCGCGTGCGCGCCTACGGGACCTTCGACTTCCGCGTCGTGGATCCCCGGCTGTTCCTCAAGGAGGTCGCCGGCACGGACGATCATTTCCGGCTGGACGAGTTCGCTGACACCATGCGGTCGCGCGTCGTCAGCGTGTTCAGCGACGCCCTGGCCTCGGCGAAAGTGCCGGTGCTCGATGTGGCCGCGCGCTACGGGGAATTGGGCGAGGCGCTGCTGCCGGCGATCAACCCCGCCATGACAAGCAAGTACGGGCTGGAAATCCCAAGCTTCATCGTCGAGAACGTTTCGGTGCCGCCGGAGGTTGAGCAGGCCATTGACAAGCGTTCGAGCATGGCCGCCATCGGCAATCTTAATGACTACGTGAAGTTCCAAATGGCCGAAGCCATGACCAAGGGCGGCGGCGAAGCCGGCGGCATGGCCGGCACCGGCGCGGGTCTCGGCGCCGGCCTGGCGATGGGCCAGCAGATGATGGCCGCCATGACGGCGGGCCAGGCGGCTGCGCCGGCAGCTGCCCCGGGGGCCACGCCGACCGCCGCCGCCGCGGGCGGACTGCCGGAGCTGCTCGGCACGGCGGACGTCGCGCGCGCGCTGGGCGTCAGCGAAACCGACGTGCTGGCGACTCTCGAGAAGGGCGAGCTCAAGGGCAAGAAGATCGGGTCCACCTGGCGCGTCACCAGGACCGCGCTGGATGAGTTTCTAAAGAGCTGAGGGGCGGCAAGAGAACTGGCGGGGCTGGGGGGGGACGCCTCTCATGCCCCTCGCTTGCTCAAGTGCCAATTTCTGTGACGTGATGCGGGTCTATGGCTGAAGCCACAGCGCAACGAAAATTCTCCTGCCCGGCCTGCGGCGCGGAGGCCCAATGGAATCCCGCCAAACAGGCGCTCATCTGCGCCTTTTGCGGCACCACCTCACCCGCACAGGCCGAACTCAACACCGCGGGCGAGCAGATCATCAAGGAGAATGACCTCGTCGCGGCGTTGCGGGCGATTCCGGACAGCGCCCGCGGCTGGCAGGCAAAGAAGACTTCTGTCCGGTGCCAAAGCTGCCAGGCTATCTCAGTCTTCGACCCCGAACGCGTCGGGCAGCGCTGCGATTTCTGCGGCTCTTCCGCGCTCGTTGCCTATGAAGAGATCAAAGAGGCCTTTCGCCCCGAAAGCCTCCTGCCGATGAAGGTCAGCGAAACCCGGGTCCGGGAAAACATCCGCGGCTGGTATCGCAGCCGCTGGTTCGCGCCCAACAAGCTCCGCAGCGCCGCGCTCACCGACACCGTCAAGGGCCTTTACATACCCTACTGGACTTTTGACGCCCGGGTCCACGCCGATTGGACCGCTGAATCCGGCTACTATTTCTACGAAACCGAGACCTACCGCGACGCCGGCGGCAAACAGCAGACCCGGCAGGTCCAGAAAGTGCGCTGGCAGCCGTCCGCGGGAGTCGTAGATCATTTCTTCGATGACGAGCTCGTGCCCGCCTCGCGCGGGCTGCAACCGGACCTCTTGCGCAAAGTCGAGCCCTTTCCGACGGAGCAATTGAGAACCTACGAGGCGGGTTACCTGGCCGGCTGGGTCGTGGAGCGGTATCAGCTTGACCTGGTGAGCGCGGCGCAGCAGGCGCGGAAGGCGATGGACGCCAGGATGGTCTCCCTCTGCGCGCGCGAGGTGCCGGGTGACACGCACCGGAACCTGCACGTGCGCACGGACTACTCCGGCCAGACGTTCAAGCACATCCTGGCTCCCGTGTGGTTGCTTGCTTACAACTACGGTCCGCGCACCTTTCAAGTGGTTATCAACGGAGTCACCGGCGCAATGGCCGGCCATTACCCGAAGAGCTGGGTCAAAATCCTGTTCGCCGTGCTGGCGGGCTTGCTGGCAATCGGCGTGTTCGCGTGGATGGCCGGACGGTAATCACCCCCACACTCCCCAGTCGGCGCGCGGGCAGCTTGCGCGCTTAGCCCTTCCAACCGTGCAAGCGGGCAAGATGCCCGCGCCCCAGCCCTCCCTCATCACCCACCGCCCCCATTCTGTGTCGCAGATACCTCCGTTGTCCCTGGGTAGCAGCTCCGTTCTACCTCCGTTCTACCTCGGTTCAGGAAACGGACCTACTACCGAGGTACAACGGAGGTAGAACGGAGGAGGAACGGAGGTGCCGGGCAGTGCGCAGGCAGAACAAAGCCTCTCTTCAGTGCTGAACAGGCCGGCAGGCTGTGCTGCAACCTGAGCCGTCTTCGTGCCGTTGAGGCCTGATTTTCCGTTACCTCATCAACTCTTCGGCAATCTGCACGGCGTTGAGGGCGGCGCCTTTGAGGAGTTGGTCGCCGCTGATCCAGAAACAAAGGCCGTTGTCCAGGGCGCAATCCTTGCGCAGGCGGCCCACGGCGCAGTTATACTTGTCCGACTGGTAGAGCGGCAGCGGGTATTCGCACTGGGCGGGGTTGTCAACCACATCCAGCCCGGGCGCTTTCCTGAGCGCCGCCAGCGCGGCCTCGACCGTCACCGGTTTCTCGAACTCGGCGCTGATCGCGACCGAATGGGCGCGATAGACCGGCACGCGCACGCAGGTCACGCTCGCCCGGAACGCGGGGTGATGCATGATTTTGCGGCCTTCGTTCTCCATCTTCATTTCTTCCCGGGTGTAGCCGGTCGGCAGGAAGGAATCCACGTGCGGCAGGACGTTAAAGGCAATTTGATGCGGATAGACTTCGCGGGTCACCGGCTGCTTCCTGACGACCTGGTCCACCTGCCGCTCCAGCTCGGCGATGGCTTTGGCGCCGGTGCCCGAGACGGCCTGGTAGCTGGAGGCGAAAATGCGCCGGCAGTTGAAAGCGGCGTGCAGAGGATAGAGCGCGATAAGCGTGATGGCCGTGGTGCAGTTCGGGTTGGCGATGATGCCCTTGTGCCACTTCACGTCGGCGGCGTTGATCTCGGGAACCACCAGCGGGACGTTGTCATCCATGCGAAAGGCGCTGGAGTTGTCAATGACCACACAGCCGGCCTGGGCCGCGATGGGGGCGTATTCTCTGGAGATGCCGCCGCCGGCGCTGAACAGCGCGATGTCCATGCCGCCGAACGAATCCTTCCTCAGCTCCGCGACGGTGACGTCGTTGCCGCGATACTTGAGCTTCTTCCCCACCGAGCGGGCCGACGCCAGCAACGTCAGCTTCCCGGCCGGGAAGTTGCGTTTCTCCAGCGTCTTGATCATCTCGAGGCCGACGGCACCGGTTGCGCCGACCACCGCCACCTGCGGGTTGCGATTCATATAAAGCTCCAGAATATACTAACCGCAGGGGAGTTGTGTCAACGCGCCGTTGGAAGGCCGCTTCGGCGGCCAGGGCGCATCGTGACTCTGCTCCCCTCCCCTCCCCCCACAC
>CAZHEW010000329.1:0-4377 GCA_964531815.1 uncultured Verrucomicrobiota bacterium | reverse complement strand
CCGGCCCGCGCCTATGGGGTTGCGCCTGAGCGAACCGGGCGTCCTGCTCCTGGCCGACCGCGACGTTATCGAAGCCCCCTCGGTCGAGCAACTGGCTGACATCGCGGTCTCGGCCACCCAACTCGCCCGGCCTCTGCTCGGCGTGCGCCCCAGGGTCGCCCTGCTCTCTTTCTGCACCAAGGGCAGCGCCTCGCCCAACTCAGACTCTGTGGCAGGCGCGGGGCTTAACCTTTGGCGGCTAAACACCCGGAAAGACCTGCCGCTGCTATTGCGGCCACAGATGAAGGATGCGAGCGTGCGGGCAGCCCGCTGGCTATTCACGGTGGCCATCCGTTACGGCGGCATCTGGTTCGGACTTTAGATTTAGATCACCGGACTTGAGCCGGACTCCATTCCTGGCGCGAATCTCCCACCCTGACCTGCGGAATTCAATGGTAGCCGCTCCAGCGGAACGCGTGTAGATGACCGGCGTTTTCCTTTGTCCCAGGCGCTCAGTCAGCTTCGCTCCCGCCCGCTCCGCGGCGGGGAACTCAGAGTCGGCAACCACAATCAGGCGGGGTTGCACGGCCTCCAACAGCGCTTCACTCAGAGCTTCATTCTGACTAGGCAAACCCGTGACCACAATATCCGCACGCAAATCGGGCGTTCGTTCCAGCAGAGCGTTCTGCCCCGCACGGCCCAAATCCGAAAGCAATAAGACCCGCGTGTCATAGAACCTGCCCGACAGAACCAGCGCGCCGTCGTCGGCCTGCCCGAAACGATCTTCGGCTGATGGATGTAGCACCATCCAGGGACCAAGTCGGTCGCCACTGCTGATCCTTCGCAGGCATTGCGGCCTGCGCTCGAACTCCTGTATGAGTTGCCGGTACGTAGGCGACCGGAATCGCAACGGGCTGACCAATATCTGACGCGCGTGAAATATTTCCGCGATCAGGCCCGCGCCGCCAATGTGGCGCAAGTCACCGTGCGTCAGAATCAACGCGGGCAGGTGGTTAACTCCTCGAGCCCGCAGAAATGGCTTCGTGATGAACTCGACAGAATTCGTCGCGCCGCAATCCATCAGCCACTCGCTGGACTTGCCCAGGTCGCGGAAGTAAGTGGCCATCCCGCCGTTTATCGGGATCACCGTCAAGCTCGCAGGAGGCCGCGCTGCCAGCCACTGGCACCCACAGAAGCCCGCCAACGATACGGCGCCGGTCAACAGCCAGCGGCGCTGTCTTGCCGCGAGGAAAATGCCCGACAGGCTACCGATCAGGATGAGGTAGTAGGCGGCTATTTCCAACCCCGACGGTCCCCGGACGTAACAGTAACCTCCAGGAAAAAGCGTTGCCAACTCGCTAAGCTTGACCATACAGCGCATCCAAAACCATCCGCTGTAGTTGAACCACTCCGTAACCCAGGGGAGCCAGGCTCCGCAAATCACGCTGCCAACGTTGGCCGCCAGCGCCAGACTGCTGAACGGTACAATAAATATGTTGGCCAGCACGGTCACCGGGCTGACCAGATGAAAGTAGTATGCCGTCAGCGGCAGTGAACCCAACCAGGCAGCCAAAGACACCGCCGCCGAGCTTGTGATCACTCGCAGCGGAGTGGCCAGCCAGCGGCGCCAGCGCGGCAATAAATCCGTCGGCAGCAGCGGATCCGTCTGGAACAGGCGGTCGCGTGCTGCGTCCAGCGGCGGTACAAGCAAGGCAATGCTGAGCACTACGAGAAACGACAGTTGAAAGCTCGCACCGAATATTTGCCGGGGGTCCCACAACATGATAACGAAGGCGGCAGCGGCTAGCGAATTCAACAAATCGCTCGGCCGCTTCAAAGCCCAGCCGCCGATGATAATGCTCATCATTACCGTTGCCCGGATTGCGGACGGCTGCCACCCCGTCGCCACAGTGTAAAACCAGAGCAGAGGGATTACAGCCCACCCGCACCAAATCCGAGACACTTGAAACATGCGCAACAAGCCAGCAAGAATCCCCGCGATCAGCGCGACATGCAGTCCGCTGATGGCGAAGATGTGCATCGTGCCCGAGCGCATGAAGGGCTCGTAGGTTTCATTGGTCAATGCGGGTTTCCAGCCCAGTGACATTGCCCAAATCAGGCGCAGGGCTTCGTCTTCCTCCGGCAGGCCGCGCGCCAGCGTGGTCCGAGCCCAAGCCAGAAAGCGGTCGGCCAGCGGCCGGGCGCGTTTAGCGTCCAGGAGGCGCCAGTCATTGGTCCCGGAAGTGTTGAGGAGGTAGTAAACGCCTTGCCGACGCAGATGCGCACGGTAGTCGAACAGGCCCTCCGCCACGGGCTCGGGCGGGGGCGCCAGGACGCCCACGATCTCAACGGCGCGGCCGGCGAAGATCTCGCCCGGCAGCAGCGCCGGTGTGATGACCAGCACCTCACCGGAGGCTGGTTGCCAACTGCCGCCGCCGCACTGCAAATGGTTCATCCGAACTTGCGCAATAGACCGCACGGTTTCCTCTTCGTTGCGGACGTAAGTCCGGTGCCCGGGTGTCTCACAGAGTGTGCCCCGGATGGTCGCGAGCTTCGCTGACGGTCCGAGGGACAGGCGCAGGTCATGGGGTGAGAGGGGGGTGGTGCGATTCGCCAGATTGGTCCAGCCGGTGAAGAGCACCAGGGGCCAGATGAGCCAGGGGCGCGCCGCAGCCAGGGATAAGGCGGCGACGGCTAACCCCAAAGAAATCGAGAAGAGGAGAGCGAGCGGCGGCTGGAAAAGCTCAGCGAGCACCAACCCGCCTGCATAAACCAAGGTGAGCCAAACCAGGGGCCGTCTCATCGCCGACCATGAACCTATGCGGTGGCGCGGGATTTGGCGACATCGAAATCGCATTCGCCTGGGCAAGACGACAACGACAAGCGCGACTGAGGATTGACACGACCGCCGACATCACGGTTCCACATGCACCGGCATCCCCACCCAAACCAGCTTGACCAGGTATTCGGCATTCCAATTCGCCAGCCGAAAGCAACCGTGCGACTCGGTCCGGCCCACTTGCTCCGGACTTGGAGTGCCGTGAATGCCGTAGCCCGGTCTGTCCAGGCTGATCCACGCCACACCGACAGGGTTATTCGGCCCGGGCGGCAGGATGAGCTTGGTCTTCAGCTCCCGCGCCTCGGCGGATTCCGGGAACACGTCCGGGGCAAAGGTGTAGTTCGGGTTTGGGGCGATGGCAGCAACGTGCAACTCGCCGACAGGCCGTTTCTCGACGCGTTGCGCGATGCTGCACGGGAAGTGCGCAAGCAGGTTGTCACGGGCGTCAAAAACCTCGAGAATCTTGCCCGCCAGGCTGATCGTGACAAATGCTGCCTTCGCGCCAGTGTCGGGATAAGCAACGTCCGGCAGTTGCACAACCGTGTCTGCCACAATGTTGCGCCAATCAACAGACGGATTGAGTTGCCCGATTAGCTTCGGATGGGCGTGACCCTTTTCGGCAACCAATTCGAGGATGGTCTCATAGTCGAGCGCTGTTTGCCGGGACTTGCCAAGCCAGGTGCGGCTTAAAGGCTGCAGCCGCCCCAGATCGCTCATGGTAACGACGTAATTGGTGCAGGGCGAAGTGACCAGCAGCAAAAGTTCCCTGGTGGCCGGGTCCAGTTCGCCGGTAATGGGCAGGTTCTTCACCTTTTGCTGAAAGGCGCGCAGGGCCGCACGCGTTTGCGGCCCCATGAGGCCATCCAACGAACCGGCCGAGATTCCCTGACGCGCCAGCGCAAGCTGTGCCTCAAAAACGCTTTGCGCGGGGCGGGGAAGAGCAGCAGCCGAAGCGGACTCAGGACGGGGCTGGGGGATAACCGGCGGCACGGGAACCGGCGAGACCGGCGTCGAAGGCTGCGGTTGTGCGGCCACCGCCTCATGTTGGAGCGGGACCACATCCTGGGCCGGTTTAGGCTGAACCACCGCCTGAGTTGTTTTGGGTTGAATGACGATCTGGGCAGCCACGGAAACAGGGGCGGGCTCTGGCCCTGGTCCGGGCGGGCCGGTTTTGCTGACCTGCCACCAAATCCAACCAGCCACGATTGCGAACCCGGCCAGCGTCAGCAGCCATATAAAGCCTCGCAGCCGTCTTCTCCTTGACCTCGACAGTTGGCATTTGGCGCCGCGCCGCACAATTCGATTAAGCCACAAGTGCAGCCTCCCGCCCAAGCATAAACTGGAACCAGCCAATGCAGGTGCAGAAGAAACGGGCATGGTTGGGCGCGAACCAAGGCCATCCTCGCCCTACACTGCTCTCCGCGCGGCCACAAGCTGGAGGAGTCCCGAAAACACTGCTCGAACGAATGGAAGGAACGCCGCGATACGTAGCATTGGCCAAGTCGGCGCGGCATCTTGCCTGCCAGCCGCCGCCAGCATGCCGCCGCAGATCGGCAGTT
>CAZHEW010000328.1:0-4381 GCA_964531815.1 uncultured Verrucomicrobiota bacterium | reverse complement strand
GCGATCGCGGAGGGCGGGATCGCGGCCTTCGCCGCGGTTCGCCAGGCGCAGCCGGAGGTCTGGCTGGAGTCAACGTGCTTTGGGTGGAACCCGAGTCCGTGGTGGCTGTTGCATGTGAACTCAGTCATCGGGACGTTCGGCGACGACGCCCCGCGGGGGCGGGTGCCGGCGCCGGTCTATCGCGAGAGCTACACGACCGCACGGGACTACTTCAATTTGCAGGGCGCGGCGCGAATGTCGGTGCCGATCGTCGCGCAGGAGGTGCTGGGGGTCATACACCAGACATCGGAGCCCTTTATGAACGATGCCGTGATCACTGCTCTGCGCGGTCATGCGTTCCTGCCGCTCTATGTAAACCCCGCCTGGCTGGATGAGCTCAGGTGGAAGGCGCTCGCCCGGTTGCTGCAATGGTCGTGGCGCAACGCCCCGCTGCTGGCGAAAACCACTCCCATCCTGCCGGCCGTGTGGCGGGAGGGGAAGGTGCCGCATTTCTCGAACGACGAGGAAATGCCGCGGGAGCCCTACGGCTATGCGCACTGGAAAGGCAACCGGGGTCTGGTGGCGCTTCGCAATCCCTGGCTCCGGCCGCAAACCCTGGCCTTGCGGCTGGATGGGAACCTCGGCGTCGAGTCGCGGGCAAAGAACCTCGAGGTGGTGAGCCTCTATCCGGAGCCCCGGCTTTACGGCAGCGAAGCGCGGTTTGGTGAGACGCTGCAAATCCCGCTGGCGCCTTACGAGACGCTGGTGCTGTCGCTGGCGAAGAAACAGGCGAGCCGGGGTTTGCCCCGAGCTGCCGAGGTGTTGAACCGGAGTGTGAGTGTGCGCAAAGCGAGCTACAATCTCCGCCGCCTTGAATTTGAGGGGCCGGAGGCGTCGCCGACAGATTCCAGCAGCCCCATGACGACCGGGACCTCGGCCCTCCAACTGGAATTGAAGGCAGAGGTCAGCGTCACGTCGCCGACCGCGGAGTTGCTGGTGCTGACCGAAGCGGGAACGCCGGTGCCGGAGGCGGTCGAGGCGAGCTTCGCCGTGGATGGCCAGGAGGCGGCGCTGACTTCGAGCTCTTCCGCGACGGGCTGGGCGGCCACGGGCCAGCCAGTCAGAGAGCATTGGTCGTTCCTCCGCGGGCCCGTGCCCGGAGGACAACGCCGGCTTGCTCTAAAGATGCTATGGGAGAGTGCGCCAATCAAAGTGTCCGCATGGATTTGGGCAACCAAGCCGGGGGGCTCTCTGCCGGGCTATGCGAATGCGCTGCCCTCACCCGAAACAATCTCCCTCGACGCCCGAGCGCTCTTCGAGGCAGTGGACTTCGGATCCGCCGGCATCGTCCGCGCGCCCCGTCCGGTTGAACAGATTGAGGGCATCTTCCTGGATGCGCTGGAGCCGGCCCGTTGCGTCCAGGGCTGGGGCACGCTGCGAAAGAATCAGAGTGTATGGGAGAAACCGATGACGATTGCTGGGCGCGGATTTCGCCGCGGCGTGGGCACGCACGCCGACTCACGCCTCGTTTATGAAACAGGCGGGCGCTATCGCCGATTCCAGAGCTGGGTTGGGGCGGACGGCGCCAGCAACGCTACGATTACTTTCGAGGTGTGGGCCGATGGCCAGAAGCGCTGGGCCTCCGGGCTGATGAACCGGCAGAGCCCCGCCAGGCGGGTGGATCTCGAGGTGACGGGAGTCAGGATGATCGAGCTGGTGGTCGGCCACGGGGACGATGACATCACCTCGGATCACGCCAACTGGGCCGACGCGAGGTTGCTGCGCTGAGCGGGGGAGGAGGCACCTCCAGGGCGCGGTTTGCGGCGTTCCGCCCGCGGACTATTCCCCGCCGGACTGAATCACAAAACGGTGAGAGATGAGTCGAGGGACGAGGCCGGCGGCCGGACACCGTTGGCAGCGGGTGAGACGCGTGCGCTCTCCCGGCAACGGAGCCGTGGCGGGTCAGTAAACCTTCCGCAGATTAGAGGGCAGGATGTTCAATTCGGTGCGGTACTTGGCCACGGTGCGGCGCGCGATCACGATGCCTTTGTCCTTGAGCATCCGAACTACTTCCTGATCCGAGAGGGGCTTGGCGGAATCTTCGGCTTTGAAGATGTCCGCGATCATGTCTTTCACGCTGGTGTTGGACATGCCATCGCCGCTGGCGGTCTGAATGCCGGCGGTGAAGAAGTACTTCATCTCGAAGGTTCCCTGCGGGGTCTCTATGTACTTGCCGGAGACCGCGCGGCTGACGGTGGTTTCGTGCACGCCGACGACCTGCGCCACCTGCACCATGGTGAGGGGTCTGAGCGCGGCCACGCCTTTGGCCATGAAATCGCGCTGGCGATTCACAATCTCGCGGGCGATGTTCAGAATGGTCTGCTGCCGCTGATGCAGGCTCTTGATCAGGAACTTGCCGGCGCGGATCTTCTCGCGGATGTAATTCCGCACTTCGGCTGAGTTTCCCCGCTGGGCCATCAAATCCTTGTAGGTATTGCTGATGCGCAGGTGGGGGATATGCTCGTTGTTGGTCGTGACCACGTAGTCATCGCCGGACTTGCGCACGAACACCTCCGGGAGAATGTATTGGTCGTTATCCGGCAGATAGGCGCGTCCGGGGCGCGGCTCCAGCCGGGCGATGCGCGCCAGCGCCTCCTGCACCTCGTCCACCGATTGCCCGGTGCTGCGGGCAATCTCGGGGATGCGGCGTTTGCCGAGCGCCTCCATGAATTCGTTGACGATGCGGTATTCCAGGGTGCTCTGCTGGCCCAAACGCTCCAACTGCAGGAGCAGGCATTCCCGCAAATCCCGCGCTCCGACACCCGCTGGCTCGAAGGTTTGAATCAGCTTCAGCACCCCGATAATCTGATCTGTGGCCAGGCCGGTGGACACCGCCAGCTCTTCCACCGCGGCTTTCAGATAGCCATACTCATCAATGTTGCCGATGAGCACCTCAGCGATCGGCAACTGGTCCGGCGGCAGAGAGGATTCGCGCACCTGTTCGAGCAGCATTTCCTGGAGCGAGGTTTCCGCCACCAGGGAATCGAACATGAATTGCCGCTTCTCCTCTTCCTCGGCGGAGGCCCGCATGGGCAGATTGGTCTGGGCGAAATGATCGCGCCATTCCTGATCGAGTTGTGCCAGTCGCTCAAATTCCGCGTCAAAGTCATCCACCGGCTCGCCGGCGGTCTTCTCGGCGGCGGGGTCGAAGTCCGCATCCGCCGGCTCGGTCGGATCGGATGCTTCGGTGGGGGTTTCCGCCTCGCCCCCGTCTTTCTCCGGCGACTCCGCTTCGGTTGGAGCCACTTCTTCCAGAACGGGGTTTTGCTGCATTTCCTGTTCAACCAGTGCTTTGAGCTCCAGCGTGGGCGCCTGCAAGAGAGCGAGCGACTGCTGCAGTTGTGGCGCCAGCACCAGCGACTGCGTCAAACGCTGCGACAAATGTAGGCCTTGTGGCATGGTGGAATTCTATTACCCCATGCCGCCGGCACAAGCAAGAACTTGGCACGGCTTTGGCTGTGGCGCCGTTTCAGTTCACCGCATCCAGGCAATCGCGCACGGCCAGGGCGAGTTTGTGCGGATGATAGGGCTTCTGGAGGTAATTCAAGCCGCGGCGCAGGACAAAATCCTTGCCGACAACCTCCTGGCTGTAGCCGCTGGTGAAGATCACTTTGAGCCGCGGCCGGTCAACCCAGAACTTTTCGGCCAGCTCACGCCCGTTCATCTGGTCGGGCATGACCAGATCGGTGAGCAGCAAGTCAATCCGGTCTTTGCTGTCCTGCCAGACCTGGAGCGCTTTGACGCCGGATTCGGCGGGCAGGACCTGGTAGCCGTGCCGGCTCAGGAGCTCGCAGACCAGCTCGCGCAGGGGCGCTTCATCCTCGACGACCAGGATGGTTTCCTTGCCGCCGCGAACGGCGGCTTGAGCCGGCGGCTGATCCATGGCTTTCGCCGGCTCAGCAATCTGCGGCAGGAATACTCGGAAGGTCGAGCCTTTGCCGCGCTCGCTCTCCACCTCAATCCACCCCTGGTGTTGGTTGACAATGCCGTAGACGGTTGCCAATCCCAGCCCCGTTCCTTTCCCAACGTCCTTGGTGGTAAAGAAGGGATCGAAGATGCGCCGCAGATTCTGCGGCGGAATGCCACAGCCGGTGTCGGTGACGCTCAGGCACACGAACCGGCCGGCGCGCGCTTCGGGGTGCTCCAGCAGGTGTGGCGCATTCACCTCGAGCCCCGAGACCTTAATGGCGAGCAAGCCGCCCTTGGGCATGGCGTCGCGCGAGTTCACCGCCAGGTTCAAGAGAACTTGCTCCATCATGCCACCGTCGGCGTGAACCAGCGTCGGCTGAGGGGAATAATTCAGTTGCAGGGCGATATCTTCTCCGAGAATGCGCCCCAGCAT
>CAZHEW010000327.1:0-4385 GCA_964531815.1 uncultured Verrucomicrobiota bacterium | reverse complement strand
CATGGGGTATTTTGAACCGACCGCACCCGGTCCCTGTTGTTCCGACCGGTGTCAGTCTTCACGAAAAGCGTGTGATTTCATACACACGCCCCGCTTGTATGTTCGGCGGGAAAACAAAGGGTACGGGGTCGTGTTATTCTTCGTACTCTCATTGAGTCCGTAGTGTATCGTTGCTACGGACTCTTTTTTATGTACGGAATGGATTTATGAATTATATTTATGATTGACGCTGGAACACCCCAGCGACGTAATGAGAAAGAACTGATATGAGAGAACCCAAACCCTTTAACCTGTTAGCGTGGTACTTTCCCCCAACCCCTTCCCCAATCAATGAATGGTAATGATATGAATATGAAATACAAACCAAGCAAAGAAAAGGCAATCTTCAAGGACAGAGAAGAAACCGAAGAAGAGGCAGAAGTCAGGCGGCAGAATTTTATTAGGTTCTTCACGGAGGATTGACTTATGAATATGAAATACCTTGACAATAAATTAGCGGACTTGGAAGCCATTGACTCCGTAGTGAGATGGACAGCCAAAGAGCAAGGCATCAAGTACGGGACAAAAGCGTATGATGAACTATTCAAGGAAGTGTGGAGCCAACTTAAGGACGTTGCTTGACGACGTTAGGAGAATACAGCAACGGACACTCTGGAAATTGGATTTGTTGCTCGTACTGGTACAAATGAACCTTCTTGGAGACGGGGGAAGGGGCGTTGACCGCTCATATATGAGCCATTGACACCAGCCAGAGGGGGCAAAACGTAATTGCAAAATATGCTTATGGTTTCGCTATGGTTTAGCTATGGTTTGCAGGGAAATGGCGGGGTCCGCAACCTGTTGCTCTGCGGCAGTCCGAGGTCTGCGCTCTATTAGACGCTGCCGCGTTCAGGAGGATTCACCCTTCTCGCGCGACGGTTCAACTCCGCGGCTCGCTTGTTTCCCCGCCCGATCTCCGTTAGGTTCCGCCGGTGATTAACGACGCGGCATTGGACGACCTGCTGCAGAAGGTCTGGGACGGGCAGCGCATCGGCCCGTCCGAGGCGCTGCGGCTTTATCACCTGCCGCTGGAAGAACTCGGCGCGCTGGCCGACCGCCGGCGCCAAATCGCCCGGGCGGCGGCCTACGACGGCCGCGGCAACCAGATCGTCACCTACATCATTGACCGCAATATCAACTACACCAACGTCTGCGACGTCGGTTGCGCGTTCTGCGCGTTCTATCGCACGGAACGGGATGCCGATGCGTATGTCATCGCCCTCGATGAGCTGGACCGCAAGATCGAGGAGACCGTCGCCCTGGGCGGGACGCAGATCCTGCTGCAGGGCGGCAACCACCCCGCGCTGGCCAAGCAGTGGTACCTGGACCTGCTCGCCCACCTGAAGTGCAAGTTTCCCCAGGTCAACATCCACGGCTTCAGCCCGAGCGAGTTTGTCCATTTCCGGAAGGTGTTCGGCGAGCCGCTGGAACAGATCCTGGCCGACTTCAAAGCGGCGGGCCTGGGCTCGCTGCCGGGCGGCGGCGGCGAAATCCTCGTGGACCGCGTGCGCCAGCGGGTGTCGCCGCGCAAGGCGATGACCGATGACTGGCTGGAGGTGATGGATATCGCTCACCGGCTGGGGTTGAACTCGTCGGCCACGATGATGTTCGGCCACGTCGAGACGGTCGAGGACCGGATCGCGCACCTGGAACGCGTGCGGGCGCAGCAAGACAAGTCCAAAGGCTTCACGGCGTTCATTGGCTGGACCTTCCAGGCGGCGCACACGAAGCTGCGCGCGCCGACGGTCGGCGCGCAGGAGTATTTGCGGACGCAGGCGCTGGCGCGCATCTATCTCGACAACTTTCCGAGCGTGCAAAGCTCGTGGGTAACGCAAGGCCAGGCTATCGGCCAGGTCGCGCTCAAGTTTGGCGCCAACGATCTCGGCAGCATCATGATCGAGGAGAACGTGGTCTCGCAGGCCGGCACGTCCTTTCGCATGGCCGTCGCCGACATGCGCCGGCTCATCTCCGATCTCGGGTACGAGCCGCACCAGCGGGACAACTGGTACCGACTGCTGAACTGAAATGACGCCGCGAATGCGCCGCCCCCGGGCGGCTCAGCCGGCACAGCGGCAGCTCGAACCGGCGTCATCCCGTTCACCGGCTGGCGCCGAAAACGCTCTCAAGAATGACTTCCTTGGTCTTCCAGAGCAGCGCCATGGTCATGGCCAGGGGCAGGAGATTCAGCACAATCACGAACCACATACCGCCCCGCTCCATCACGACGCCCACCATCCCCAGCCAAAATGGCAGCACTTGAATCCGGCCGAGGCCTGCATAGAGCAGCGCCAGCAGAAGAGCCGCCAGGAGCAGATTGAGATTGAGCGTGGTGAATTGTCTCGTCTCGAGGCGCAGGGCCTCGTCGGGCAACATGGCGCCCAGGCGCCGCACAACCAGGTTCAGGCTTCCCAGAAACATCAGGGCGGACAGGGCCATGCACATTACCATCGCCAGGAAGAAAGCGTTGTGCGGGATCCTGTTCCACCAGTAGAGGAAGGGGCTGAGCCCGAGGTTGACCAGGCTGAACACCTGCGCGCGGCCGAGCGCGGCGCGCCAAACGCGCTCCTGCTTCTGAAAATCGCCCAGTTGCCATACGCCGAAAACCAGCAAGGCGGTCGTCACCAGCAGCGGCACAACCCCATACGGTTTCAGCGACTCCGCCCGGGCCGCATGGACGCACACGACCAGCGTAATTGGCAGGCCCCAGAACAAGGCCGACAGCCCCCGCACCAGCCGGCCGAGCGAACGCAACAGTTCGGCGTTGGGTGCGGGTTCAGGCATGCGGAGGCGGGCAGGGCAGCTAGAAATTCAGGTACGTATAGTCCTTGAGCCCGCGCTCGTAATCGTCGAGCAGACGCATGGCCTCGGAGGGCTTCATGCGGTCGGACTTGATGGCCTGGTCAATCTGCGCCTTCATCTGCCGCCCCAGCTCGTTCTCGTCGTACTGCACTGAGGCGAGGCATTGAACAATGGTGCTGCCTTCAATGATCTCCTCGACGTAGTACCCGGCCGGCTCGTCAGGTTCCAGAAAGATGTGCACCTCGTTGACCCGCCCGAACAGATTGTGCAGGTCCCCCATGATGTCCTGGTAGGCGCCCATGAGAAAGAGGCCCAAGTAATAAGGTTCGGTCTGGCCGTTGCCATTGATGTTGAGCGGGTGCAGCGGCAGCGTGTCGCGCACGTCGCGCAAGTCAATGAACTTGTTCACTTGACCGTCGGAATCGCAGGTGATGTCCACCAGGGTGGCTTCGCGCGTGGGCCGCTCGGCAAGGCGGCTGATCGGCATAATCGGAAACAACTGGTCCAGCGCCCAGTGGTCCAGCAGCGACTGGAATACCGAGAAATTGCACAGGTACTGGTCGCCGAGCGAGTCCTCCAGCTTGCGAATTTCCTCGGGCACATAGGCCTGGCCCTTGAAACTCTCCACAACCTCCCGGCTGATCTCCCAGTAAAGCTCCTCGATCCTGGCCTTCGCCGGCAAGTCCAGCATGCCGAGCGTGAACATGTGCTGTGCGTCTTCCTTCCGCTCGAGCGCATCGTGATACGCCTCCAGCTTGTTGAGCTTCGACAGGTTCTCGCGGATATCCACCAACTCCCCAACCAGCGGAGGCTCGTTCTCGCCAACCACGCCGTGCCCGTTGGGCCGCACCTTCTTGATCGCGCCGAAGACTTCCACAATCAGCACGCTGTGGTGGGCAACAATCGCCCGCCCGCTTTCGCTGATGATGTCCGGGTGAGGCACTTTCTCCGCGTCGCAAACGTCGCCGATGTAGTAGACAATGTCGTTGGCGTATTCCTGCAGCGTGTAATTGGTGGAGCTGTCAAAAGCGGACCGGCTGCCGTCATAATCCACGCCCAGCCCGCCGCCGACGTCGAGGTACTCAATCCGAAATCCCCTCTTGTAGAGCTTGGCATAGAACCGCGACGCTTCCTGGACCGCCTTCTTGACGATAAGAATGTCCGGGACCTGCGAGCCAATGTGGAAATGCAGCAGCTTCAAGCAGTGCGCCAGGTTCTCCGCCTTGAGCATTTCAGTGGCGGCCAGCAGCTCGGCCGTGCTCAAACCGAACTTCGCGTTCTCGCCCGCGCTATCCGCCCACTTGCCCGTGCCCCGGCTCAGGAGGCGCAGCCGCATTCCGATGACAGGCTCCACGCCGAACTGACGCGACAGGGCGATGATCTGGCGCAACTCCTCGAGCTTCTCGACAACCAGGATCACTTTCTTGTTCAGCTTGGTGCCCAGCAGCGCCATGCGAATGAACTGGGCGTCCTTGTACCCGTTGCAGACCATCAGGCTGCCGAGCTGGTCCTGGAGGGCGAGTCCCGCAAACAGCTCCGGCTTGCTG
>CAZHEW010000326.1:3169-4387 GCA_964531815.1 uncultured Verrucomicrobiota bacterium | reverse complement strand
AGGTAAACAAAGGCCAGCGTTTCCGCCTCCTGGCAGGCGCGCTCGGTTTGCACCCGGTTGGGCCACCAATACGCGCGCGTCGCGTCATCCCGGCTCGAGCCGCGGACGGTCGGTTCGGGCGTCGGCTGAGCTGTGAGCAACCGCTCGGCAGCCGCGCGCAGCTTGGCGAACTCGGCCGTCGCGCCGTGGCCGCTGCCCGGCTTGGCCGCGGCCCGCAACCGCGGCAGGTCCTCCGGCCGCAACAACAGGCGGGGATGCCCCGCCGGCACGCGCTCGCGTTGCTGGGCGCGAGTCGGCATCGGGAATTCGACCGCGTTGGGGGGCACGATGAATGTGCGCGTGAGGCTCCAATTGGAAACCCGCCCCGCCTTTGCCGCGAACCGGTAGCGCCAGAAATACCGCTCCGGCGCGAGCGGCGTGTGGTGCGTGTAGGCGTTGAACGGGACATGGTCCGCCCTTGCCGCGTTGGCAAACCCGGCGTCCAGGCTCCATTCCACGGCATAGGTCTGCGCGCCCGGTTCGTGAAGCCAGGTCAGGGAAGGCGGGTTGAAATAGACCGCGGCGCCGTCGGCAGGCCGGTAGCCGATCTCGTCCGGTTTGGCTGCGCGGTTGCTGACCAGCGGACCCTTTCCCTGCGGCGGAGCCGACGCGCCCAGGGCCCGCGGCGGCGCAGCGGGGGCAAAGGCCAGCGCCAGGAGGATGCAGGCTGCAACCAACGAGCGTGGCAACTTAATCTCCTTGCCGGGTTGAAGGTGGGGCCGACGTGATGCCGAGGCGCAGCGGGGGCAAGAACCGGACCGCCAGCTTCTCGGTGAGATTGAAGATTACAAACCCCTCCGCGCCCAGCTCGCGCGATAATTGGATTTGGCGGGCGAGCTGCTCCGGGCCGGAAAGCGCGTGCGCGCCGATCCCCGCATAGCAGGGGATCTTGTGGTTGACCGCCCCGATCTGGCGGCGCAGGCGCTCGGAGAAGTCAAGGTCGTCGCTCTCGTAATCCATCGGGCACACGAAATCGAGGTAGCCGGCGTCAATCCAGGCCCGCGCATCCTGCCCCACAATATTGCGGGCGCTTTCCCAATTGCCGAATACCGCGGCCGAGACTTTTATCGCGGGCTTGATCCGATGCGCCTCCCGGCTCACCGCGCGCACCAGCCGCGTGATCTGTTCGCGCCGCCAGTCGCCAAAGGAATCGGCGTGCTGACCGGCCAGCGCGTCCTC
>CAZHEW010000326.1:0-3069 GCA_964531815.1 uncultured Verrucomicrobiota bacterium | reverse complement strand
ATTCACCTTCCACACATGCATTTCGACACCGTACTTGCGGCAGGCCTTGAAACATTCCGCCACCTGGTCACCCCGTTCGGCTACCTTTGGACTCACCGGCAGAATCTTGCTCGGGTAATGAGCCACACCGGCCCACACCAGGTTCGGGATGATCGCGTTGAACCCGTTCGATTTGAGCGTGGCGATGGTTTGGTCCCAGCCCCAGCCCTCGATGCCATAGGCCGAGTGAATCCAGGTGGCGCGGAACTCGCCCGGCTTGGAGGGTTGCGCGCGGAAGAAGGCCTCGCGCTCGGCCGCGCTCTTGAGCGGAGCGGCCTGAGACTTCGTTAGCCGCACAGTTGGGGCCCCCTCCCAATTCAGCCGGAGCGCGCCGTCGCTCTGTCGCGCGCGCAGTCTTGCCTCACGGAGAACTGACCTGTCCTCACGCAGCAGCGCCGCCCGCCATCCGTCTCCGGGAAGTTGCACAAATAACGGCTCCGGCGCCGCGCCCTGTTGGTGGAGTTCAATCGCGTCCCGCGTGGCCCGGATGCGCAGGACCCGGTTCTGAAAGCGAATCCGGTCCACCGTCAGCTCCGGCCAGTCTTTGGGCAGCCGCGGATCGAGCTTGAAACCGTCAGCGCGCGGGGCAAAGCCGAGAAAGCCGTTGAGCATGATTTGGGGGACCATCGCGCTCTCGAAGAATTCCTGGTCGAGCCCGAGGCCGCCCGCCGTGCCGCCGCCTTGCAGCGACCCTTCGCGCGATCCGCTGTAATACTTGCGGTAGCCGCCGGCCGCCTGAACTTCCTGGAACCACGGCACAATCTCGCGCAAACGCTGCCACGCGTTGTCCGGCCCAAGGACATTCAGCCGCGCCATGAGGTCGTGATACGAGAACCCCAGCACCGCCCCGCCGTCCTGCACCTGGCCGCCCCAGGGGATGCTCTCCGGGTTGCTCCACGCCCAGAAATACCAATCCACGTTGCGCCGCGTGGTGGCCCGCGGCCCGAAACGCCAGTGGTAAATGTCCTTGCCCTGCGCGGTGTCGCCCGCCACGACGCGGTCGCCGTTAATCCAGCTCAGGATTGCGCCCGCGTGCTTCGGCGTGGCAAAGCCGTAATAGACGGCCTCGAGGTTAAGGAAGGTAAGCCCGTAGTCGTGCGTCCGGCCGTCCGCATCCACACACGCATTGAACCGCTGCGTCTCGCGGTTCCAGAACAGGCGGTTGCCTTCGGTTTTTACCTCCTCGGCATGGCCTTCGAGCATTGCCGGGTCGAAACTGAGCACGCCGCCGGGTATTTGCCATTCGGGGTGCTGCCGTATCTCGCGCTCGAGGACGGCCATCACGCGGACGGCGTCGTAGTACTGGATCGTGGCATAGGCATCCAGCCCGCCAAAGGGCAGCAGGTCCCAGTAGTTGTTGCCTATCCCCTGCCCGGTCAGAATGGTTTTCGCGCCATCCGCCCCCAGCACCAGCCCGCTCCGGCCGTCGTGGCCGACCCAATCGGTATAGACCACCTTGCGCTTGAGCGCGTGATGCTCCGTCATGACATACCGCAGGGCGCTGCGCATGCGGTTGATCTGCGCCCGCAGGAAACTCAGGTCGCGCGTCCACCAGAAATACTTCGCGCACCCGCGGACGAAGTTCTGGCTGTTGATATTGTGCCGCGTGTCATATTGAGAGAAGAAAGCCTGGAGGATGATACTGCCCGGGGCTGTGTTGCCCAGGCCGATGCGCAGTTGAGTCACCTCCCCTGTCCACTGCGGGTGGCGATACATCGGAATCATGGTGTAGCTGATGGAATCGCCCTTCACCGGCTCAAAGAACATCCGGCGCGACGGACTGAAGTTCGTCCGGGACGGAGTCGTCCATTCAACGAACGGCTGCGCCGCGCCCAGGCCGGTCGCCTGCCAGCGAAGCTGGAGGAAGGGCACCTCGAACGTGTGGCACTTCCACGCCGGCGCCGTCACCACTGCGGCGGCATTGGTGACCTCAATGCGCCATCCGTATTCGTTGACGCCTCCCTCGCGCGCCCCCGCCAGCGTCCAGCCATCCGGTTTGCTCAGGTCGTTCGGCCGCCAGCCTGGACCGACAGTGTTCTTGAATGAGAAATGCCAGCCGCAACCTCGCCGGCCCTGGTTCCAGAAAGGAAAGGGCCAGCCGAGTTGGTGCGCAATGCTGGCGTGCTGGTGCGTAGCCACGTAGCCCTCGGAATCTATGATGCGGCCGCTTAGAGCCGAGGCCCACGCCGCGCGCATGGCCTTGGCTTTGTTGTCGGTGGCGACGGCCGGCCACAGCGAGGCATCGGTGAGCCACTCGTCCCAAAGCGTGGCCTTGGGTCCCGCGCCGGGGTAATGGAGCCAGAACAGCTCCCGCACCGTCGCCATCTCCTGTTCGTGGCCGGGCACCTGGAAACGGGGAAAGTCATCCGGCGGCGCCGGCCAGGCCGCAAGGCTCGATCCCAACAAGACTATGCAAGTTTGAACAATCAGATGTATGCGCTGGCTCATCACGTGTGGAGGGCTTAATTACCCGAAACATGGACGCCGCGCACGGCAAAACTACAAGACCCGCTCATCCTTTTTGCTGTTAATCCCAGTTGCCAAGATCGCCGCGCCTGGTACATTGTCCGCAACCGTGTGTATTCGGGCGCACCCTGTTTGGTGCGCCTTTTTTGGATCACGCACCGACGAGGAAGTCACATGGGCCGATCCTACTGGTTTGAGTGTTCCAGGTGCGGTTACCGGGCCAAAGTCTCCGGTCGCGCCGACCGGGGCCTGAGCTTTTTCGTCCAGACCATCCTGTGCCGCGATTGCCGGGAGCTTTACGACGCGGTCACGCGCCTCAGAGTGCCGGAGGAATTGCCGCGGAGGGGCGGTTGGGCGGGAGACGTGCGAGCCCGCGTGCGCGAAGCGCAGCGCATCAGCGCGCCGCCCCCTTTCCAGGCTGCGCTGAACCGGTTGCCCCAAACAGACGCGACGCGGTTCAAGTGGCTCCATTTCAAACCGCAGTGTCCCGTCTCGGCGACGCACCGCGTCCGACTCATCTTCCTCCATTTGGGCATGGGTTTCCGTGGGAGCCGAAACCGACGC
>CAZHEW010000325.1:0-4436 GCA_964531815.1 uncultured Verrucomicrobiota bacterium | reverse complement strand
CCAGGGCTACAGTTCCAGTTTCGTCAACTGCAACACCCACACCGACCCCGGCCCGTACTGGAACTGGACTTACTTCATGAACCTGATCAAGGGCACCTCCTCCACTCCGTCCGCCCCAAGCAGTCTGGCCGCCACCACGGTGAATGCCTCGCAGATCAAGCTGACCTGGACCGACAATTCGGGCATCGAGAGCGGATTCAAGATCGAACGCGCCACCGCCTCCGGCGGCCCGTTCACGCAAATCGCCACCGTCGGCGCCAATGTGGAGTCCTATACCAGCACCGGCCTCAAGGCCTTGACGACCTACTGGTACCGGGTGCGGGCCTACAATTCGGTCGGTAACTCGGGCTACTCGAACGCGGACAGCGCCAAGACCGACGGTTTGCCGCCGGGCGCGCCGAGCAACCTGGCGGCGACGGCGGTTTCGACCAGCCAGATCAATCTGACCTGGACGCAGAACTCCAGCGACGAGACCGGCTTCAAGATCGAGCGGGCAACCTCCTCCGGCGGAACTTATACTCAAATCGCCACGGTGGGCGCCAACGTGACTTCTTACGCCAACACCGGTCTGAGCGGTTCGACCACTTACTACTACCGCGTCCGGAGCTACAACTCGTGGGGCAATTCGGCCTACAGCGCGGTGGACAGCGCCAAGACAGCGAACGTGGCGCCCGTCCTTGGCACTATTGCCAACAAGACGGTGAATGAGGGATCCCTGCTCCAGTTCAGCGTCTCGGCGACTGACGCCGATGAGGAGGATTCAACGGTGACAATCTCGAATTTTGAAAGCTACGACGAGGGGCCCGCGAACGGAACAATTATGTTCCGTCACCCGGGCTTCTCCGGGACCACCAGCGGTTTCCTGACCTCCGCGACCAATTATACGAAACTGGTGGCCTCCGGCGGAGGGCGCACCAGCAAGATGCTCAAGGGACAGTGGACATTCGGAACCAGCAAGCCCAATCCGTGGATGCGCCTGGCCACCTACAACACGGCGACGCTCCCCAACCCGACCGTCGGCATCAACCAGAGGCTCAAGTTTGACATCTATTCCGACAAGGCCCTGAAAGTGGGTCTGGGCATTCGCGAGACGGGAACCAGCGCTGCCATTGGGGCCAATGGCGGGACCACGGGCACAATCGAGTGGGTGGGCGTGAACGGCAACACCAGCGGAACCCCTGCCCCGACGCGCACCGTCGCCGCCGCCACGTGGACGACGCTCAGCTTTAACATTCCGTTTGAGCCGGTGACTGCTTTCACGGGCGACGGGCTCATCCAGGATGTGACCGGCAAGGGCGCGCTGGAGCATCTCGCGCTGGTGGCCGCCGGGGGCACCGGCACTTACACGATCTACCTCGATAACTTCGTTTACGAGCGTGAGAACAATATTACCTACAGCCTGGTCGGCGCGCCCGCAGGCGCAACCATTGACCCGACGACCGGGCTGTTCTCGTGGACGCCCACCGAAGCGCAAGGGCCGGGCACCTACACGATCACGGTCAAGGCCACGGACTATGGCTCCCCGGCGCAGACGGACACGCAGGCCTTTACGGTCACCGTCAATGAGGTTTACGACGGCCCGCGCCTGACCACGATCCCGAACAAGTCCGTCAACGAGGGCGCGCTATTGAGCTTCACCGCGATTGCGTCCAATTCCAATCCGGCCCTCACCATGACCTTCAGTCTCGATGCCGGTGCGCCGGACGGGGCCAGCATCAATCCCACCAGCGGCGCGTTCGCCTGGACGCCTGCCGAGGATCAAGGTCCTGGCAACTACCCCATCACAGTGCGGGTGACGGACAGCGGTTCGCCGGCCAAGAGCGACGCCAAGACCTTCACAGTGGCCGTTGCCGAGCTGAACTCAGCGCCGGTGCTGGCGGTGATTCCCGTCCAGGCAATTGGCGAACTGACCCTGCTGAGCTTTACCGCCAGCGCGACGGATTCCGACATTCCGGGCGACCAGATTGCCTTCAGTCTGGATGCCGGCGCGCCGCCGGGAGCCGTCATTGATCCGGAGACCGGCGTCTTCACCTGGATCCCAACCGAAGCCCAAGGGCCGGGCGTTTACAGTGTCACCGTGCGCGCTACTGACGACGGCACACCCGCGCTGAACGACAGCCAGGTGGTCGCCATTACCGTCGGTGAAGTTAACACGCCGCCGGTGCTGGCGGCGCTCCCCGACATGCGTGTCCGCCCGACCCGCACCTTGACATTTGCGGCCGTTCCGACCGATCCGGACCTGCCGGCCAATCCGCTGGCCTTCAGCCTCGACCCGGGAGCGCCGGCGGGGGCGGCGATTGACCCCACCACGGGCGTCTTCACCTGGACGCCCACGCCCGCGCAGAATAATACGACCAACATCATCATGGTCCGAGTCAGCGACGGCGTGATGAGCGACGCGAAGAGCGTCATTGTGGTTGTGAGTGACGCTAACAACCCGCCGGTTCTGGCAGCCCTGGCTAACAAGACCGTCAATGAGAAGACCGCCCTGACCTTTACTGCCACCGGCAGTGATCCGGACGGCGACACGCTCGCCTACAGCCTCGAGGCCGGCGCGCCCAGCGGCGCGAGCATCAACGCGGGCACAGGCGCGTTCACCTGGACGCCTACCGAGGCGCAGGGGCCCGGCACCTACACGATCACCGTCCGGGTGACCGACAACGCCCTGCCGAATTTGAGCGACACCAAGACCTTCACGGTGGCGGTCAACGAAGTGAACCTCGCTCCGGCGTTGAACCCGATCTCCAGCAAGACCGTCAACGAAAAGGCCGCGCTCACCTTCACCGCGATGGCTTCCGATGCGGACCTCCCGGCCAACACCAAGACCTTCAGCCTCGATGCCGGCGCGCCCACAGGCGCCAGCATTGACCCGGCCACCGGCGTCTTCACCTGGACGCCCACGGAAGCGCAGGGGCCAGCCGTCTATCCCATCACCGTCCGGGTAACGGATAACAACCCCGATGCTACCAACAGCAAGCAGATGAGCGACGCCAAGACCTTCACGGTCACGGTGAACGAGGCAAATGAGCCGCCCGCACTGCCGGCGATTGCCGACAAGACCGCCAACGAGAAGAGCGCGCTCACCCTCGCACTCGCGGCGACCGATGCCGATCTGCCCGCCAACACGTTAACCTACAGCCTGGACAGCGGGGCGCCCGCCGGGGCCAGCCTGGATCCGGCCACGGGCGTCTTCACCTGGACGCCAACCGAGGCCCAGGGGCCCGGCACGAATACGATCACGGTGCGCGTGACGGACGACGCCGCGGCACCGGCGACCGACAGCAAGACCTTCGCGATTATCATCAATGAAGTGAACGAAGCGCCGGTGCTGGCCGCCCTGGCCAACAAGACCATCGCCGAGGGGGCCACGCTGAGCTTCACGGCCACCGCGACCGATGCCGACCTGCCGGCTAACACCATCACGTTCAGCCTCGCCAGCGCGCCCGCCGGTGCAACTATTGACCCGAGCAGCGGCGCATTTGCCTGGACCCCGACAGGCGCGCAAGCCCCGAGCACCAACCTCGTTTCAATCAAGGCGACGGACAACGGCACGCCGGTCCTGAGTGACACGAAGACCTTCACGGTGCTGGTGACCTCTCCCAACCAGCCGCCGACCTTGAATGCGATCGCGGACAAGACCGTGAACGAGTTGACGGCGCTGACCTTCACCGCCACGGCCAGCGATCCCGAGTCCGCCTGGTCGCCGGTCACCATCACCACGTTCGAGAGTTTCACCGCGCCAACAGTGGATGGCACCGTGATGTTCCGGCAGCCGGACTTCTCGGGCAGCACCAGCGCCTTTGTGGACCAGACGGTGACCAATTACTCAAAGGTGCTCAGCAACTTCCCGAGCGGGCATTCCGGCAGCAAGGTGCTGCGGGCCTCGTGGACCTTTAAGGCCGGCACAACCAATCCGTGGGTGCGATTGGCGACCTACAACGCGGCGAACCTTCCGAACCCCACCGTCTATTTCGGGCACGTAGTGAAGTTCGACATGTACACCGACAAGGCGCTGAAAGTGGGCCTTTCGTTGCGTGAAACCAGCACCGTGGCCGCCATCGGCGCCAACGGCGGCACCAGCGGCACGGTCGAGTTCGTCGGCGTGCCCAGCCTGACCGGGACCGCGCCCAATCCAAGCCGCACGGTTGCCGCCGGGGCGTGGACCACTGTCACCTTCAGCATTCCGGACGAAGCGGTGACCGCGTTCACCGGCAACGGCGTTCTCGAGTCCATGACCGGCAAGGGCATTCTGGATGCTTTGGTTCTGGTGCCGGCGGCGGGCCTGGGAGCGTATAACATCTACCTGGACAACTTCATTGTTGCGCCCGCCAACACCATAGCCTTCAGCCTCGACGCCGGCGCGCCCGCCGGCGCCAGCATCAACGCCGTGACCGGCGTGTTCACGTGGACACCTTCCGAGGCCCAGGGGCCGGGCG
>CAZHEW010000324.1:0-4453 GCA_964531815.1 uncultured Verrucomicrobiota bacterium | reverse complement strand
AGCTCGATCACCGAATTGCAGGGCATGATGGGCGGCGAGATGGGGCAGTCCATGCAACAGCTCCGGCAATCCGCCGCCGCCGGCGAGGGCCAGATGCGGGCGACGCTCGACCTCGCCAAAGAAATGGGCTCGGGCATTTCGCGGCAGCAAGAAGCCCGCAAACTCCGCGGCGCGGCGCTGTTCCAGGAATACAAGAAGAAGATGGGCATGGTGCAGCCGGAAGCAGCGTCGGCGACGGCCAAAGCGCCCGCCGCCCAACCGGAACGGCAGAAGATTCCGGAGAAGTGAACAAGAGTCTGAAGTCTAAAGTCTAGAATCTGGAGTCCCAAGTAATGAACCTTTAAGGAGAAATCGTATGACAGCACGTGGAAAGATTGTTCTGACTATCATCCTTCTGGCCGTGGTCGGCTTCGGGATGTATCGCTGGTGGGACAAGATCGCGCCCCACAGCAAATCGCAGAATGTTTCGGTGGATGTGGCCCGGGTGAAGGAGGAAATCGCCAAGGCCAAAGCCGTTCCGGCGGACATCCCCCTGCTGGCGGGCACCAACGTCGCCACGCTGGTCGAGCGCTCGGGCATTCCCGCCGTCAGCGGCGTCAGCGACTATAAGAAGGAGATGAAAGACGGCAAGGTGGTGGTCGAGTTCCCCATCAATGTCTGGCCCGGCTGGGCACCCATCATCATGGCCAACGCCGGCATGGAACCGAATGACCAAAGCGTCTTCGCGAAGAAATACGGCTTCTACGTGCGCTTGGCGATCGTGGACGACCCGGTAAAAGCGCGTGACCTCTTCGCCAGCGGCCAAAGCCACATTCTTTGGGGCACGCTGGACATGATCGCCCTGTTTGCGCCGGAACTGGTGAAAGACTCGCGCACCGTCCCGGTGGTGTGCCAGCAGATTGACTTCTCGGCCGGCGGCGATGGGATTGTTGCCCGGGGCGACATCCGCAGCATCAACGACTTTCGGATCAAGGATGGCAAGCGCCGGAAGGTGGTGCTGGCGCAGAACTCGCCCAGCCATTACCTGATCATGTCGCTGCTGATTGATGCGGGCATTGATCCGGGAGACATTGATTTCAAGTGGTCGGCCGACGCGCCTTCGGCGGCGAAGATCTTCGTGCAGGACCCGAGCTTCGATGCGTTCGTGGGCTGGGCGCCGGACATCTACACGGTGACGGACAAGCTGAAGGGCTCGCGGCTCGTGGTGACGACGGGCACCGCCAACCACCTGATTGCCGACGTGTGGGCCGTGCGCAACGACTTTTACCGCGACCACCCCGAAATCGTCTCGGGCCTGGTGCGGGGCATTTTCGAGGGCATGGACATGGTGCGCAAGGATCCCGCCAGGGCGGCCCAAGCTCTGGCGACCGCGTTCAACCTGCCGGTCGAGGACTGCATGGGCATGGTCGGCAAAGATGGCGGCATCACGGAGGGCGACGCGCACCTGACCAACTACCGCGAGAATGCGAAGTTCTTCCTCGACCCGTTCAACCCGGCGAACTTCGAAGTCGTCTGGAACAGCGCCTCCCTCATTTATAAGTCTCTCGGCACCATCAGCACCTCGGTGCCGGCGGCCAAGGTCAAAGCGGCCAACGTTCTGGCCGCCATGTCCGAGGAATACAAGGACGTGCGCGATCTTTCGCAGCCGACCTTCAAGCCCGATGCGCTGATGAAGATGAGCGCCGAGGCGGGCGCCGGCCAGATTCTGACCAAGGCCGTCCTGATCTCGTTCGAGCCCAACAAATCGGTGCTCAATCCGGAGTATGATACGACCATTCCGGCCACGCTGGAGGAAATCGGCAAGCTCGCCGGCCGGTTTGGCAACGCATACATCATCATCGAGGGCAACACCGACGCCAGCCGCAAGGGCATCGTGCCCACCGATCTCGTCCGCCAGCTTTCCTACGACCGCGCCGACGCCGTGCGCAAGGCCATCATGGACAAGTATCAATTCGATCCGAACAAGTTCAAGGTGGTCGGCAACGGCTGGGACAACCCGCTGCCGGGGTGCACAGACCCCAGCAACGCGGATAACAACAAGAAGAACCGGCGCGTCGAGGTCAAAGTTTTCCCGCTCGAATCCGGCTCATAGGCCGGGCGAGCCTGGTTTTGCTGTGCCGAGACGCGGAGGGTCTCCGGGGACCGGAGGCAGCCGTGGGCCGCGGGGAGAGTCGTCGCGCGACCGGGGCAACACATTGAACGCAATTAAACTGTGCAACTCATCTAGCTTCACATGCTTGGCTTTCTGATCTTTGCCCTGGTTTTCGTTACGCTGCTCACGCTGGTGGTGCGGCTGGCTCGGCTTCGGGTCCGGACGGAGATGGATTACTCCCGGGCGCTGGGGCTAACAGCACTGTTCGTGGGAGTGGTGCTGGGGGTGTGGTGGTTCTTGACGCGCGGCCTTATGGGCGAGCGCATTGTGCAACCGCTGATTCTGCCCAGCCCCATGGAGGTATTGGGGGCATTCAAGCCCTTGCACCTTGAACAGGGCCTGGTGCGCAGCGCCGTAACCTCCTGGCTGCGGGTGACGGCCGGTTTTGCGCTGGCGGCCATCGTGGCGGTGCCGCTCGGAATCTACATGGCCACGTTCCGCTCCGTCGCGGCCTTCTTCCGCCCGCTCGCCCTGACCGGGGCCTATGTGCCGATCGTCGTCTTTATCCCGCTCAGCCTGACCTGGTTCGGCACGGGGGAGACCCAGAAGATCGGGTTCCTGTTCATCGGCTGCTTTGTCGCGCTGTTGCCGCTGGTGATCAAGGACATCGCGGATGTGCCGTCGGCATTTTTGGACGTGGCGGTTACCAAGGGCGCTTCGCAATGGCAGCTTGTGCGGCATGTGCTGTTTCCGGTCGCGCAGGCCAATATCTGGGACCATCTGCGCGGGGTGTATGGCGTGGGCTGGGGCTGGATCATCATGGCGGAAGTCTATGTGCGGCCCGAGTACGGGCTGGGCGCATTGATCGGCGTCTCGGAGCGGCGGAGCCAGACGGCCGCGATCTTTGCCGTGATCATCGTCATTGTGCTGATTGCTTTGGCGTGCGACCAGCTATGGCGCCTGGGCGGCGAACTGCTTTTCCCCTACCGCAAGACAACCAAGTAAGCTATGCCGGACGACAGTCATCCCAGCGAAAGTGCCGCGCCCCGGGACGAGAAGCGCATCCCTCCTGAAGGTTCGCCTGCGGCCCCATCCGAACCGGGGCTGCAGGCGCGCCCGGATGTCGTGAGTTTCAAGCAGGTCAGCAAGAGCTTCGGCGACGGCGCCGGGGCCAAGGTCGCCTTGCAGGACGTCAACTTCACGATCGCAGACCTGCCTCATGCCGGTGAGTTGATCACCATTGTAGGCCCTTCCGGCTGCGGGAAATCCACCGTGCTGCGCATCCTCGCCGGCTTGAAGCCGCACTTCCCGCCGACCAGCGGCGAGGTGACGGTGATGGGCAAACCGGTCACCGAGCCTGGGCCGGATCGGGGCCTGGTGGACCAGAAATACTCGCTCTTGCCGCACCTGCATGTGCTCGAGAATATCGCCTTCGGTCTGAAACTGCGTGGCATGGCGCGGTCTGAGCGCCTGGACCGGGCGGCGGAGTGGGTGAAGAAGGTTGGCCTGGAAGGTGCGGAGAAGAAGTTTCCTTTCGAGCTTTCCGGCGGCATGCAGCAGCGGGTGGCCATAGCCGCCACGCTCATCCTGCAGCCGCGCATCCTGCTCATGGACGAGCCGTTTGGCGCCCTGGACCCGCGCATCCGCCTGCGGATGCAGGAATTGCTGATCCAGCTTTGGAAGGAGCAGCAGAGCACGGTGTTCCTGGTGACGCACTCGGTAGAGGAGGCGGTGTACCTGGGCGACCGGGTGTTTTTGATGGCGCCCAACCCGGGGCGGTTGCTTGAGGTCATTAAGGTGCCTCGTCCGGCCGAGCCCCCCGAGGAGAGCCGGCGCAAGCCGTGGTTCATCAACTTCTGCCAGGGACTGCTGCGGCGACTCGAAGAGGAGTCCCCCGCGGCATTGGCGAAGGGGTGATCGCGGAACTTTTGTATGTCCCAGAGTGCTGGCATGTTCTAGACTGGCCGCGTAGAACCGCATGGACGAGCAAGCGCCCAATTACCATCGGGAGTTTTTGAAGAGCCCGCAGCACGCGACGCTGGGGGTGCTCACGCTGGGAGTGGGTTTTATGAGCGGGATGATCCTGCCGCTGATCGCCGGCGCGACCTGCTACACGCTGGGGTGGATTTATCTTCCCGATCTGCCGTTCTTTCGCCGTTGGGTGGACCGCCGCCGCGAGGCCGCCAAACGGGCGGCGGAGTTGCAAAAGGTCGCCGCCTTTGTTCAACGCCGGGACGCCCTCATTGCCTCGCTTTCGCCCGCGCGCCGCGAATACTACAATCGCCTGGCCGCCGTTTGCCAGGATATCGAGAGCGCCAGCGCGGACAACCTGCTGGCTTCCGCCAATCCCGCCACCGACCC
>CAZHEW010000323.1:0-4492 GCA_964531815.1 uncultured Verrucomicrobiota bacterium | reverse complement strand
CGCACACGCGCGACGAACTCGTCCAAGTGAGGCCGCCGGTAGATGGCATACGGCGCCACCCACAGGTGCGGGGGCCGATCCAGCGGCGTTCGAACGCCAAAGACAAGCGTCTCATCCAAGTCTAGAATAAGCAGCGGCAGTTTCATTCAGAATTGGGTTCTCTTCGACGGATACGTGAGTATGGTCAGGCATGCTGCCTTATTTCAAAAGGATATTTACATAGTTATTCACAAATTCAGATTCTCCTAAGATTCGTTATGGCAACGCGTTAGCGCAATCGCACACGGGTAATGTTCGGGCTAAAATGAGGTGCCTGTCAATAAGTTTAACTGGTTTGCTGGGGAGAATTAGGTAGACAAAGGGTGCCGCGGGTAATATACTCCCGTTACGTCTGGCTCATGAAGAGAAATGTCCCGATCAATTCAGCGACGCTCTACTCCGGGCACTCCCGGCACACGATTGACGGCAGCAATCGCATCATGATGCCGTCCGAGTGGCGGGTAGCCGGCGCGCCGCTCCGATTCTTCGTAATCGTGTCTCCGGCGGAAGATCACCTGATAATCTGTCCGCCCCCGGTCTTTGAGACCTTTCTTGCTGAAGTGCGGGCCGACACGGTTGACAAGACCCAAATCCCGGCAATCGAACGCGAACTCAATGACCGGGTCAGGCAAGTCAGCCTGGATCGGTTTGGGCGCCTGCCTTTGCCGCGCGAGTTCACCACCCGAACGGGAATCGACCAGCATGGGGAAATGGTGGGGCGCTTCTCGAAGTTCGAGATCTGGGCTCAAGACAAACTCGAATCACCACGGCCTGAAAGGGAAGATGCCTTGGCGACGGTGACCAGGAAGCTCCAGTCCATATGAAACGAAACCCCTTCCGCCCCCAAGCGTGCCCGCCGGCTGGTGAACTGAACTGTGCCGGGCCGTTCAAAACGATGCACCCTCCCGAAGACTTCGCGGCCAACAACCTGCATTCGTCCGGGCAACAATTCACTCATCATCCCCCCGACCGGAAATTCACCACCGTTGTCGGCCTCGTGTTGGTGGTCGTTGGTATCCTAATGCTTTTCGTCTGTCGCGAAATCCACCATTCCCGCCAGCTCCATCGGATGAGCCGGTTGGTGGCCGCCGCGGAAGCGGAGCGAAAGCAGTGGCAGGAGCGGCAGCGAATGCAGTTGGTTCGTGAAGCGGGTCTCCTGGCCACGATACATGATCAGGCACACACGCCGCGCAACTCCAACAGCGTCACCCTCGTCCTGCCCACAAGAGCGCGATAAGGAGGCTGCCACAGAATGCCGAAACTCTTCGCGCCCAGCGCCAGCGACCGCCTCCCGAGGATCACAATCTTCGCCGTCCTGCTGTTCGGCCTCTTCGCCGCTCTGCAATGGCGCCTGGTTCAACTCCAGGTATTTCGGCACGAGGAACTTGAGGCGAGGGCCGAGGACTATCGGCTCACGACCCGGATCGAGCAATCCTGGCGGGGCCAAATTCAGGACCGCACCGGCATACCGCTTGCCCTGACCATGCCGCTGAAAAACGTGTATGCCGATTTGTCCGTGTGGACAAACCGGGTGGAATGGCTTGCGCCCATCATAGCGCCGCTGCTTGGCATGGATCAAGCCCTCCTGACGGAGCGCGTCCAGCGGGGGCTCGCTGCCCGGAACGGGCCGGGTACGGAGCGCGGGCTGCGGTCAGTGCTGGTGCAACGGGGAGTTGCACCGGCTAAATGGAGCGGCATCAAGGAAGCCCTCAGCCGCGAGACTTTCGGGCTGCAAACCAACAAATCCTCCGGTCGGCAGCGCACACTCCTCAAGAGCCTGCGCCGATGGTCCCTCCACGCCGAGGACGATCAAGGCCGATACTTCCCGCACGGTGAATCGCTGGCACAAGTCATTGGTTATGTCGGCACTGGAACGAATGGCCATCTCCTGCAGGGGAGATGGGGGATCGAGGCATCTGGGGACAAAGTGCTTGCGGGCCAGAACGGCGTTTGCCGATCCAGCAATGACGCCGCCGGCAACGAGCTTGCTTTCTGTCGCACTACCAACATTGTGGCTCGCGACGGTGCGCACATCGTTCTGACTATTGATCTGACGCTCCAGAAGATTGTGGAACGGGCACTCGCGAAAGCCGCGGCGCACTGCGCCCCGAGCCACGCATCCTGTGTGGTGATTCGACCCGCTACCGGCGAGATACTCGCGCTGGCCTGCTGGCCGTCCTTCGACCCGCGAACCCCCGCCGCCAGCCAGTCGGCAAACTGGCGCAACCACGTCATCAGCGACCGCTACGAGGTCGGCTCGGTCTTCAAAGTCATCACCCTCGCTATCGGGCTCGACATCGGCGTGGTGAACCTGGATCAGCGCATCTTCTGCGAGAACGGGCGCTGGGTTTACAGGAATTGCGCGTTGCACGATGATGGCCACCGTTACGGTTATCTCACCGTACGGGATTGTCTGGTCCATTCCTCGAACATCGGCTTGGCCAAGATCGCGCTCATGATTGGAGCGAACGGGCTCTACGCTGCCATCATCAACTTCGGGTTTGATCGCCCCACCGGCGTGCCGCTGCCTTATGAGACGCCGGGATTTGTCCGCCATCCCACGAACTGGTGGGCCGGTTCCATTACCCGCCTGGCAATCGGTCATGAGTTGGCTGTGAGCCAGATGCAACTCGCCATGGCCTATGCCGCTATTGCAAACGACGGACGGCTCATGCGCCCGCTGCTCGTTCGGCAACTGAACCATTCAGACGGCACATTCTGGGGAAACTACGAACCGAAACTGGTCCGCTCAGTGGTCAAGCCGAGCACCGCTCGATTGGTGCGCGGCGTGTTGCGCTATTCGGTGGAGGTCGGCACCGGCAAGTTGGCTGTCCTGCCGGAACACAGCGTCGCGGGCAAGACCGGCACCGCCCAGAAATCTGACGGCCGCCGCATTATCCCAGGTCGTGTCTATTGCTCCTTTGTCGGAATGGTGCCGGCGGACCGGCCCGAGCTGGTGATTGCGGTGGCGGTGGACGAGCCTCAAAACGGCGGTTATGGCGGCACGGTCGCCGCCCCGGTCTTCCGCGAGATCGCTGAGGAAGCAGTCGTTCATTACCGCATCCCGCCCGACAAGCGCCCGGGGTCCTCCCGCCAGGCTCACCTTGTTCGAAACGCCGCGGCGGCTTCCGGTGAGTTCGCATTTGCCCGATGAACACGCCTGCAATTCACGCCTCCTGGTCAATTCTGCTCTGATATGAAAAGACAACTGCTTGTTCTAGCCCTCTGCGTGGGCGTCTTGTCCACCCTGGGCATCATTATGCTTTACAGCACTACCTTCAAGGCGGCGGACGTGCTCCGGTTCCGTTCTCAGTTAATCTGTCTCTGTGCGGGGCTGATTTTGCTGCCGCTGCTGGCGCGATGCGACTACGCCTGGCTGCAAAGGCGGTCGCTGCTCTATCTCCTGGGGGGGCTTTGTCTTGTTCTTCTGGTTGCCGTGTTCATTCCCGGAATTGGCCTGCGAGTCAATGGCGCCAACCGCTGGATTCGGGGTCTGGGACAGCCTGCTGAGTTCGCCAAGCCTGCTCTGGTAATTCTGCTGGCTGCCTGGTTCGCGCGCCCGCAAAAAGACGAAATGCAGCATCGGGCAAAGGGCTTTCTGATCCCTCTGGCACTTGGCGGGATACCGGCAGCATTGGTCTTTGCTCAGCAGGATTGGGGCACCGCCTTGCTGCTCGGCGCGATCACCCTGGCGATGCTCTTTATTGCCGGTGCTCGTTCGCTGCACCTCGGCGTTACCGTGCTCATTGTCACCGGCGTGATGGCTATCTTTCTGGCCTGCGATCCGATCCGCCTGGACCGTATCACAGTCTTCCTTAATCCCGAAGCGCACCGTCATGGAGCCGGCTGGCAAATTTGGCAGAGCCTGCTCGCGATTGGGAGTGGAGGTCCCTGGGGAAGTTTCCTCCTCGGCTCGCTTCACAAGTTCGGCTATGTCCCGGAGCAACAGACCGACTTCATTTTCGCGCGGGTCGGGGAGGAGACTGGTTTGTGGGGGACCAGCCTCGTGGTTCTTCTCTACGCGGGGATTCTCATTTGCGGCTTCCAGATAGCGCGGCAGGCCCGCGAGCGATTCGGGCATTACCTGGCCGCCGGTGTCACAACGGTCATCGTGCTTCAGGCTTGGATCAATATGGCCGTGGCGACCAGCCTTGTGCCCAACAAAGGCATGCCGTTGCCTTTTGTTAGTTACGGCGGGTCGAGCCTTCTCGCTATGTTTATCTGCGTCGGCCTGCTGGCAAGCGTCGCCTGGCATTCAAATGCCGGGCGAAATCGGGCGCGGAACACCGGTCCCGCATTGCCTGCGGTCCCTGGAAGAGCGGTCCGCCACGCATGGCCATTGGCCGGGGCCGCGCCTGTGTTTGGTAACCTCCCCACGGGCAGCACGAGTGACTCCAACCTGTGCCTCGCCAATACCCAACTAAGCGAACTAAGACCGGTCAGGAATAGTCTC
>CAZHEW010000322.1:0-4493 GCA_964531815.1 uncultured Verrucomicrobiota bacterium | reverse complement strand
AGTCCGCGTCGCAGCCCGGTTTGGAGGCGCCGTCAACCGTTGCGGCATGCCCCCAGCTTCGGGACGCCGCCGGAAATTGAGATGCGCCCCAGTCTGCTGCGGGCTGATTCGGTGCTTGCATGCGCGTGGATTTGCTCTAAAAGGACTTAAATGCTTGGTCGCAATTTGCACCCCTCGCGCGGAGGACTGGCTTTGGCTCTCAGCCTGCTGGTGGTTTCCGAAGCGGGCGACGCCTGCGCCAGGGATCGCCTCGGGGTTCGGGATGTGGGCCTGCAGATTGACACGGCCATCGCCAAAGTCAAACCGGCCCTGGTCCGGATTCGCGTCGTGGAGACCGACTACAGCGAGGGGCGGGAGACGAAGTCGCAGGCGGTCGGCAGCGGGGTGATCATTACCCGGGACGGCTACCTGGTGACTAATCATCATGTGGCGGGCCATGCGGCGCGTATTTTCTGCACCCTCTGGAACCGCGAGGAGATCGAGGCCGAACTGGTCGGCACTGACGCCCTCACGGACATCGCGGTCCTCCGGCTGACCCCGCAGCGCCCGGTCGAGTTCAAGACCGCCAGCTTCGGGGATTCCTCGAAGGTCCGGGCGGGGGACACCGTGCTGGCGATGGGCAGCCCGATGGCCCTTTCTCAATCGGTTACACTGGGCATTATCAGCAACCCCGAAATGATTATGCCCCGGTCGGGAGGGGCGGGCCGGCTCTTCCGGCTGGACGGCGAGGATGTGGGCTCCCTGGTTCGCTGGTTGGGGCATGATGCCGCGATTTATGGCGGCAACTCGGGCGGGCCGCTGGTAAACCTGCGCGGCGAGATCATCGGCATCAATGAGATCAGCTACGGCCTGGGGGGCGCGATTCCCGGCAATCTCGCCAGGAGCGTCGCCGAGCAGATCATGGCTAAAGGCCAGGTCGCGCGGAGCTGGTTGGGGCTGGATGTGCAGCCGTTGTTCAAACGCTCGCAGGGGCAGCGCGGCGTGTTGATCAGCGGCGTGCAGGAAGGTTCGCCGGCCGACCAGGCGGGTTTCAAGCCAGGCGACCTGCTGCTGCGCCTGGGCGGCACCGCGACTGATGTCCGGTTCGACGAGCAAATGCCGGATTTCATGTTGCTGGCAACCAGCCTGCCCATCGGGCAGGAGACCAAGGCGGTGGTCAAGCGCGACGGCAAGGAACTCACGCTCCGCCCGGTCGCCATCGAGCGCGGGGAGGTGTATCCCCGGCAACAGGAACTCAAAGCCTGGGGGGTAACGGTGCGGAACCTCTCGCGCCTGCTGGCCCGGGAGATGAGACGGGCCGACCAGGCCGGGGCGCTGGTGACTTCCGTGCGCCCGGGCGGACCGGCCGGCAGCGCCAAACCATCCCTCCAGCCAAAGGATGTGATTGTGGCGGTGAATGAACAGCCGGTGCGAAACATCCAGGACCTGATCGCCCTGACCCACAAGCTGACGGAAGGCCGGACGGAGCCGGTGCCGGTCATGGCGACCTTCGAGCGCAGGGCGGCGCGCCACCTGGCGGTCGTGCGGGTCGGGCTCGATGAGCTCAAAGACCCCGGCCTGGAGGTCACGAAAGCGTGGCTGCCGGTCGAGACGCATGTCATCAGCCGCGAGGTGGCCCGGCAGCTTGGCCAGCCCGCCCTGAAGGGTTTCTACATCACGCGCGTCTATCCCGGCACCACCGCCGAGAAGGCCGGGCTGAAGGCCGGCGACTTCATTACCGCGGTGGATGGCGTAAAGCTGTCGGCCTCCGACTCCGAGCACGAGGACGAGTTGTCGTCGCTGATTCGCCAATACGACATTGGCAAGACGGTGGAGTTGAGTGTCTTGCGCGACAAGGCGGAGCTCAAACTGACGGTCGAACTGGTCCGCTCGCCGCGCCTGCAGCGAGAGATGAAGAAATACCGCAACGATGACTTTGAGTTCACCGCGCGCGACGTGTCGTTCTTCGACGCGGTCGAAGAGCAGTGGAGCAGCGACCAGACCGGCGCGCTGGTGGAGGAGGTCAAACCAGGCAGTTGGGCCGAACTCGGCTTGCTGTCGCGGGGCGACCTGATCCTCGAAGTGGCCGGCCAACCGGTGGACAAGGTGGACTCGCTCCGGCGCGAGCTCGAACGCGTCGCCGCCAGCCGGGAGAAGGTTGTTGTGGTCAAGGTGCTGCGCGGCATTCATACTACCTATCTGGAAATTGAACCGAACTGGAAAAACTGACCTCTAACCCAAAGACTCTTATGCGTTACCAACATCATATTCTCCGTATTGCCCTGGCCCTGGCGCTGGCCGGCGCGGCCAACCCGAGCCGCGCCGATGAACTGGCCGACAAAGGCCGGGACATCTTCAAGAAGCACCAGCACGCGGTCGTCACCGTGCAGGTAGTGCTGAAAATCTCCTACTCCGGCGCGGCCAAGACGGCCGAGAACCGGCAGGAACTCACCGGCACCGTGGTGGATCCCTCGGGCCTGACTGTGCTCGCCTTGTCGGCGTGTGATCCCAGCGAAATGTACCAGCGCATGCTCACCCAGCAGGGCTCCCAGAACAAGCTGGAGATAGAGGTGACCGACATGCAAATACTGCAGGCGGACGGCACCGAACTGGCCGCCGAGATTGTCTTGCGGGACAAGGACCTGGACCTGGCGTTCATCCGGCCCAAGACCAAGCCCGCCAGCCCGATGGCCGCGGTGGATTTGGCCAAGGCCTCGCCCGCGCAGGTTCTCGACCAGGTCGTCACCCTCAACCGCCTCAACAGCGCCGCCGGCCGCGCCCATGCGGCGTCCGTGGAGCGGATCAGCGCCGTCATCCAGAAACCCCGCACCTTCTACATCCCCGACAGCACCATGACTTCCACCACCCTGGGCTCGCCGGCTTTTGCCCTCGACGGCAACATTGTCGGCGTGGTTGTCATGCGCGCCGTTATGTCTGGCGCCGGCGCCAACCGCAACGTCCGCGAGAACTTGAGCGCGATCATTCTCCCGGCGGAAGACATCCTGAAGGCCGCCAAACAGGCCCCCGAAGCCAAAGGCGAGCCCGAGAAGAAGGAAGAGGCGAAGGACGCCAAGCCGGCCAATTAGCCCGTCGCAAGACCGGCAAGGCCCACCGGCATCCCGAGCCGGAGCTAAATCGTCGGGAGTCCGGTTTACCCCCACTCCGGCCTCTGGGGAGAGGGGGGGCGAGTCACGGGTCAAAGCGCGAACGGGCCCGGAGAATTCTCTCCCGCTTCAGCAAGTTTTTCCCGTGAGTCAACGCGGGCTGCCCATGTCTCTTCGGACTCCGGGCTGGCGCACGATGCGAGTTCTCGTGACGGAGCCCTTGGTGGCAGGCTCGAGCCTGAGATGTCCCGGGACCCGGGCCGCGGTCAATTCGTGTAGCGCTTCTGGAACTCCGTGCGCTCCTTGTCGCGGCGGGCCTTTTCGGCCGGGTCCATGCGGTTCAAGTACCACTGATGATTGGGGTTGCTGAGAGTTTCTTCCAGCAGCTTGCGGATCCTGGCGGCGGCTTCCTTTTTGGCCGGGTCCCTGGACTCCACGTTCTTCTCGGCCAGCTCCTCAAGTTCGGGGACGTATTTCGCGTAGAAGTGCTTGGCGACTTCGTAGGTGCCGTGCCAGTGGGTGTAGTCGGGCCCCATCATCGAGACGCCGTGGCGGGCGCGGCGGCCCTCGTGATGCCAGATTTCATACCAGGTGAAGTCCACTGGGTTGCTGAACTGCGCGGGCTTGAGCAGCGGCTGGGCCGCCTGGTAAAGCGCCAGGCCCGGCTTGGCGAACTTGTCATGGTAGAGCTCGATGAGGGCGTCGTATTGCTGGTAGAACGAGGCCACGAAGTGCTGGTTATGGCAGTTGAGGCAGGTGTCCACCATGTTGGTCCGGCGCGTCTGCCAGGTAACCTCCTTGCTCGCCAGGCCGAGCTTGGCGTCGGAGACCTCCGGCCGCATGGAAATCTCCGGGCGGTTGTTCCAGGAGATGCGCAGGCCAATGCTGTGCGTGACGGGCTGGTTGCGGGTGGCGCTCATGTGGCAGGTGGCGCAGGTGGGGGCGGCTGAGTAGTCCTCGCCCACGATCCACTTGGCGTTGCCGAGGTTCATCCGGTCCACGTTGGCGCGGTAAGCGATGCCGTGCTTGGACTCGTTGTAGATCTCGATCTGCGGGTGGTCCGGCCCCATGTGGCACTTGCCGCAGGTATCGGGGGTGCGCGCCTGCGCGGCGGAAAACTCGTGGCGCGAATGGCAGGCGGCGCAAGAGCCTTCGCTGCCGTCGGGGTTGATGCGGCCAATGCCGGTGTTTGGCCAGGTGGCAGGGTCGGGTTTGCGGTTGGGGGTGATCTTCACCTCGACGCCGTGGCATTGCCAGCAGCCGTTGACGGCGGCGGCCGAGGTCCCGTTGGGAAAAGCGGGCGTCTTGAACCCGCGGTTGCCCTCGACAACTTCCGCCAGCACGTTGTCCAGCGAGCCCAGAATCCGCGCGGCTTTGGCGTGATGCGAGCCGGTGAACTCGCCCACCTCC
>CAZHEW010000321.1:0-4507 GCA_964531815.1 uncultured Verrucomicrobiota bacterium | reverse complement strand
CCGGGTTCTGCTCGGCCAGCTTCACGGCGTCCAGCGGCGAGTAGGTGATCCGCACCTCGCCGCCGGCGGCTTTGACGGCCAGCAGGTCAGTGGTGCTGCCGGGCACGCGCAGCATGTCGCCGAATGAGCAGAAGATTACCCCGGGCCGGGCGGCGATCTCGAGGGCTTTGTCAATCAGTTCGAGCGAGGTGACGCAGACCGGGCAGCCGGGGCCGTGGATGAGCGTGACCTGGCTGGGCAGGAGCTCGTCTATGCCGAACTTGACGATGGCATGGGTTTGGCCGCCGCAAACCTCCATGAGCGACCAGGGGCGCGTGGTGATGCGGGCCAGCTCGCGTGCCAGCTTGTGCGCGCCTTGGGCATCGCGGTATTCGTCGAGGTATTTCATTGCGGCGGCGGGGCCGGCGCCGGGGCCGGCGCGACGCCGGCCTCGCTTTCCTGCAACTCGCTCAACTCCTGCATTTGGCGCAGGTATTCAAATACCTGTTTAGCCTCCTCCTCATCCACCCGGCTGAGGGCGAAGCCGACGTGGACGATGACGTAATCGCCGAGCTGGGCCTCGGGTACGTAGGCGAGGCTGACTTCCTTGAGGATGCCGCCGAAGTCCACTTTGCCGGTGCGCAGCAGCGGGTCTTCGCCGCTGATGCTGGTAATCTTACCTGGAACAGCCAGACACATTGTTCGTCAGCGTACACTGGATTGCGCAACGGGGCAACGACGGGGCTTGGAACAGGCGGTTCAAGCACGCCGCGCCGGCCCGCAGCCCGCGCTTCCCCGAATAGCCGCCACGACCTGGCCCAGCGCGATGCCGCCGTCGTTGGGGGGAACGCGCTGGTGCCAGTAAGGACGGAAACCCGCCTCCTGCAGGCGGCGCACGGAGCGCTCGGTCAGGCAACGGTTTTGGAAACAGCCGCCCGAGAGCACGACGCGCGGCTGGCCGAGCCGCTGAGCGACGGCAACAATGGCTTCGGCCAGCCCATTGTGGAAGCGGGCGGAGATTTGGCTGAGGGAAACGCCGCGGCTCAGGTCGGACAGAATGGCTTCGATCATGGGAGCCCAGTCGAGGATGAAGGGCGCGTGTTCCGCGCGGATGAAGAATTCGTAGGCTTCATCCGTGGGGGCGGCGTCTGTGAGGGCGAATTCGAGCTCCATGGCCGCCTGGCCCTCGTAGTGGATCAGTTGCCGGAGGCCGGTCAGCGCGGCCACAGCGTCGAACAAGCGCCCGACGCTGGAGGTGAGCGGCGAGTTGAGGCGGCGGGCGAGCATGGTTTTGAGCGGGGCCAGTTCGGCGGGCGCGAAGGACTGCAGCGGCGCCAGGGTGGTTCGGCCGAATGCGGCCTCGCCGGACAGCTCATGCAGCAGGCCCAGGGCGGTGCGGCGCGGCTCCTTGACCGCCTGGTCGCCGCCGGGCAGGCGGAATGGGCGAAGGTGAGCTGCGCGTTCGCAGGCGGTCTCCGTGACAAGGAAGAACTCGCCGCCCCAGACGGTGCCGTCCAGGCCATAGCCGGTGCCGTCCCAGGAGACGCCGAGCACCGGGGGCTCCAACTCATTCTCCGCCATGCAGGAGAACACATGGGCGATGTGATGCTGGACGGTAAGGAGTTGAGGGACGGGGGGGGCAGGGCGCGCTGTCCCCAGCGCGCCGGCGTTTGGCAGGGCGATCTCGCCAGGACTGCCAGTTACGCTCGGCGAGCGGGCCCTGCCCGGCGGCGCGCTGGGGACAGCGCGCCCTGCCGTTGCGAGGTCGTGAGCGAATTTGGTGGAAAGGTAATCGGGGTGGGCGTCGGCGGCGATGATTGACGGGCGCGCCTCGTAGAGGGCCTGGAAGTCGGCAATCACGCGGCGGAAGGCCTCGAAGGCGTGGTCGGTTTCCAGGTCGCCGATGTGCTGGCCGATGAAGACCTGCGGTCCGACGGAGAGGGCGATGGTGTTCTTGAGGTGCGCGCCGACGGCCAACACTGAGTTGCCCGCCGCGGGAAGCTTGTCGGCGAGCGAAGCCGGGAGGCGAATAGGCAGCGGGGCGTAGCCGCGGGCGCGCCGCAGGACCAGTTCGCGGCCGGCCATCAGGCGCACGATGGAGTCGTCCACGTGGCGGACGATGGGGCGGTTGTGGACCAGGAAGAGATCGGCGATGCCGCCGAGGCGGTCGAGGGCTTCGTGTTCGTCGGTGCAGATCGGCTCGTCGCTCAGGTTGCCGCTGGTGGCCACGACCGGAAAGCCGAGCGCGGCGAGCAGCAGGTGATGCAGCGGGGTGTAGGGAAGCATCACGCCAAGGTTGGGGTTGCCGGGGGCGAGGGAAGAAGGAAGTGCGGAGTGCGGAATGCGGAATGCGGAATCCTGGCGGCGAAGCAGGACGATGGGAGCTTCGGGGGAGTGGAGGAGGCGCTCCTCGAAGGGCGAGACTTCACACTCCGCCTTGATGGCAGCCAGCGACGGAAACATGAGAGCGAAGGGCTTTTCCTCGCGGTGCTTCAACTCGCGCAGGCGGCAGACGGCTTCATTGTTGTGCGCCGCGACCATCAGGTGGAAACCGCCAAGGCCCTTGACGGCCACGATTTGGCCCTGGCGCAGGGCGTCTGCGGCGGCGGAGATGGGCGTGCTCGATGGCGGCGCTGACGCCGGGAAGGGTTTCCCCTCCCGGTTCCACAACTCGAGCCGGGGACCGCAGACGGGGCAGGCGTTGGGCTGGGCGTGGAAGCGGCGGTCGCGCGGGTCGTCGTATTCCGCCTGGCATTGCGGGCACATGGCGAACGCCTTCATGGAGGTGTTCGGGCGGTCGTAGGGCAGCGACTCGATGATGCTGAAGCGCGGGCCGCAGTTGGTGCAGTTGGTGAAGGGGTAGCCGCAGCGGCGGTTGCGCGGGTCGAAGATTTCAGCCAGGCAATCGGGGCAGGTGGCGATGTCGGGAAGCACCAGCGCGGTTTTGGCGCCGCCGGTATCGCTGGGGCGGATTTCGAACGTGGCGTAGCCGACCGGGTCGAGCCAGGAAGCCTCGAGGCTTTGGATGGAACTGCGCGGCGGCCTCTCCGCTTCGAAGCGCAGCAGGAACTTCTCCAGCGCGGCGCGGGGGCCCTCGGCTTCGATCAACACGCCCTGAGCCGAGTTGTTGACCCAGCCGGTCAGGGCGGCCTCCGAGGCCAGCCGGTAGATGAAAGGGCGAAAGCCCACGCCCTGGACGGCGCCCCGAATTATGACTTTCAGCCGGGCATTCAATCGAGGTGTCAGTCGTCGCGGCCGGCTTCGTGAACGCGGATGAAGCGTTGGAACACGAACAACCCCACCGGGGCAATCATTGTGCTCAGGCCAATGATGAGCCAGAGCGTCTCCGAGTGGCGGGGGCCGGTGGCCGGACAGAACTGGGCGAGCAACACGCCGGAGAGCGGCCCCACCCCAATCTTTGCCAGGAAGAACGGCAGCGACGACATGGCCATGTAGGAGGCTTCCTGTCCCTTGGGCGCGATGGCCGCGGTGTACTCGTAAAGCCGCGGCGAGTAGAAGGCCTCGCCGATCGAGAGGAACAGGACAAAGAGGAAGATCATAACGTAGTAGGGATTGACCGTGCCGCTCACACCCAGCCAGACGTGGGCGATGTAATGGCCGACCCAGCCGTCGGCGAGCGGCCGGAACCATTCGGGCGGCACGGTCATAATGAAAACCGAAGCCGCTGCAATGAAGCTGCCGAAGATGACCATGCGATAGGCGGATATCCGCTGCGTGAGCACCCCTACCAGGGGCGCCAGGATGACGATCAGGATGTTGTTCAGCCCGTAGAGGTGCCCGACGGGCGCGCCCTCGCCCAGCTCGCGGATGCCGAACGTCGGGTAGGTGTAATCCATGTGCACGAAGATCATCTTGATGAACACGGCCAGAGACAGGAAGGCCAGGAACTTGTAGAAGCCGGCCTGCCGCCACAGGCCGGCAAAGATGCGGGCCGTGTCGCGTGCGGTGTCGCCGACCGTCAGCTTGAGCACCTGCAAGGCGTTCTTGCCGGGGTATTTCACCTTCTCTGGCGTGATGACGACGCCTTGATCGGTCGCCTCGACTCCTTCCCGGAGCCAGAAGTAGATGATCAGGAAGCTGGGAATGGAAAGCGCCAGGCTGGCCAGCAGGGTTACGCGGTAGGTGCTGAGCGCCATGCCGAGCCCGGGCAAAGTGAAGCTGCCATGTTCCCCCAGCGCCGCGCGCAGGGCATCGAAGATCAGGACGCCGATAAGGAATCCCGCGTTCATGATGGCATAGAAGACGGAGAAGGCGATGGACCGTTGCGCGGTAGTGGTGTAGCGCCGCAGGGCGGCAATGGTCACCGGCGCGCCCATGCCTTCCCCGAGGGCCAGCAAGGTCAGGCCGACGCCCAGCGCCACCCATTTGACCGTGGTGAAGGTGATGAAGACGCGCGCGAGGATGCAAAGCGCGAACCCGAGCAGGAACGTCTTGCGCAGGCCCAGCGCATCGGTCAGCGAACCAACCAGCACGATGCAGAGCGTCAAGCCCGCCGACCACAGCAGCA
>CAZHEW010000320.1:0-4512 GCA_964531815.1 uncultured Verrucomicrobiota bacterium | reverse complement strand
CGCTCTTCTTCATGGGCGAATACGCGAACATGGCCGCCGCCGCCGCCCTGATGACAACGTTGTTCCTGGGCGGCTGGAGCCTGCCGGTGGCGGGCCTGGACCAGCCCGCGACGACGATTTTGGCGGGACTGCTGCATATTGGCGTCTTCCTGGCGAAGATGTGCTTCATTATCTTCATGATCATCTGGGTGCGTTGGATGTGGCCGCGCTTCCGGTATGATCAGTTGATGGATTTGGGCTGGCGGCGGTTCATTCCGCTGGCGCTGGCCAACATCGTGGTTACGGCCGCCGTGCTTTGGGTGAGAGGCTAAATGATCATCGAGCGCAAGAAACTGAATCTTTGGGAACGGCTTTACCTGCCGGCCATCCTCGGCGGGTTCAAGGTCTCCTTGCGCCATTTCTTCAAGAAGAAGGTGACCATGCAATACCCGGAGGAACGGTGGGTTGTGCCCGAGGGCTATCGCGGCGCGCCGTACTTGGTGAAGGATCAATATGGCAACACCAAGTGCGTCTCCTGCCAACTCTGTGAGTTTGTCTGCCCGCCCAAGGCCATCCAGATCACGCCGCCCGGACCTGAAGGCCCCGCGGCGGATCGCCCCAATGCGGAGAAGATGCCGCGGGAGTTCCAGATCAACATGCTCCGCTGCATCTTCTGCGGCTTCTGCCAGGAAGTGTGCCCGGAGGAGGCCATTTTCCTGATGAAGGATTACTCGCTCACCGGCTCCAGCCGCGCCGAGATGATCTACAACAAAGAGAAATTGCTCGCCCTCGGGGGCGTGCATCAGGACAAGATAGGGAAGTGGCAGCAGAAAGCGCGCGAGGCGCGCGTCCAGGGTCTGGAGCCCTGAGATGGAAGTTGAAGGGTGAAAAGTTAAGCAGGTTAAGCAGTGAAATGACAAGCAGCAGGACAGAATAGCAGATGCAGGACGCCCTCTTTTACATGTTTGCGCTCCTGACGCTGGTGTTTGGCTTCCTTGTGGTGGCCAATCCCTTCAGCCGCAATCCGGTTACCAGCGCGATGTTCCTGGTGCTGACCATTGTCTCGCTGGCGGGCCTGTTCGTTCTCTTGCATGCCTTCTTCCTGGCGGCGGTGCAAGTGCTGGTTTATGCGGGCGCAGTGATGGTGCTGTTCCTGTTTGTCATCATGCTGCTGGACTTGAAGGTGGAGGAGCGGCGCAAGCTGAAGGTGCTTGGGGTTGTCGGGGGATTGGTTTCGGTCGGGAGCATTCTCGCCATCTTCCTCACCAGCCTGTGGAATGCCCCCCTCGGCGCCAGCGATTCGCCAGCGATCGAGGGCGGCACCGTCCGGCTCGGCAAATTGCTGTTCACGCAGTACCTCCTGCCGTTCGAGATCGTGTCCCTAATCCTGCTAGTCGCGATGGTCGGGGTGGTATTGCTCAGTAAGAAGGACCTGAAATGACCATCGGCCTGGAACATTATCTCGTGGTCAGCGTGCTCCTGTTTTGCCTCGGGCTGCTGGGGGTGATCGTGCGGCGCAACGTGCTGGTCATCTACATGTCGCTTGAGCTGATGCTCAACGCCGCCAACCTGGCGCTGGTCGCCTTCTCGCGCTTCACCGACAACCTCGATGGCCAGGTGTTCGTGTTCTTCATCATCACCGTCGCCGCTGCGGAAGTATCCGTCGGCTTGGCACTGATTGTGGCGCTCTACCGCAAGCGCCAGACCGCCCACGTGGAGGATTTGACCACGCTGAAACTCTAGCTGATGCAACCGGACCTCATACCCTGGATCATCCTGTTCCTGCCGCTGCTGGCAGCGGTGGTCATCACGCTGTTTGCGCAGCATGATCGCAAGCTCAGCGCGGGGCTTTCCATTGGGGCGGTGGTGGCGGGGTTCATCCTGAGCATTATTTTCATCGGGTTGACCGGCTGGGGGCCAGCGCGTGAGTCTTCCGTCACCTGGCTGACGGTCGGCAATCTGCAGGTGGACTTTGGGCTGCGCTTCGACCCGTTGAGCCTGCTGATGCTGCTCATCGTCACCGGCGTTGCCAGCGCGATCCACATTTACTCCTGGGGTTACATGAGCGAGGACCGGAGCTTCCCGCGCTTCTTCGCCTGTTTGAGCTTCTTCACGTTCTCCATGCTCGGCATTGTGCTTGCCAACAACTTCGTGGAGTTGTTCATCTTCTGGGAACTGGTCGGCGTGTCCAGCTACCTGCTTATCGGCTTCTGGTTCGAGCGCCCGGCGGCGGCGGATGCAGGCAAGAAGGCGTTCATCACCAACCGCCTCGGGGACTTCGGCTTTCTGCTGGGAATTCTGACTGCCTGGGCATGGTTCGGCTCGCTTAACTTTGCTGAGGTCAACAACGGGATGGTGGACTGGAAGGGAGAAAACTGGTGGCTGACCGGTGCCGGGCTCCTGATCTTCTGCGGCGCGATGGGCAAGAGCGCGCAGTTTCCGCTGCACGTCTGGCTGCCCGACGCCATGGAGGGCCCCACACCTATCAGCGCGCTGATTCATGCTGCGACGATGGTGGCCGCAGGCGTGTACATGCTTTGCCGGGTGTTCTTCATCTTCACGCCCGACGCGCTGACCGTCATCGCGTGGATCGGCGGGTTCACCGCCCTACTGTCTGCTGTCATTGCCGTTCAGCAGAACGACATCAAGCGCATCCTTGCTTACTCCACGCTTTCCCAGCTTGGCTACATGGTGATGGCCGTCGGCCTCCATGGCCCCACCCCGGCGATGTTCCATCTGACCACCCACGCCTTCTTCAAGGCGCTGTTGTTCCTGGGCGCGGGGTCCGTCATCATCGCCCTCCATCACGAGCAGGACATCTGGAACATGGGCGGGCTGCGCAAGAAGATGCCCGTCACGTTTTGGACCTTCATGGCAGGCACGCTGGCATTGGCGGGTGTGCCGCCTTTCAGCGGGTTTTACAGCAAGGACAGCATCCTCGCGCAAGCTGCGCAGCACAGCCTCGGACTGTTCATTCTGGGCGCCGTGGTGGCTGCCCTGACAACCTTCTACATGTTCCGGCTTGTGTTCGTCGCTTTCCTCGGCGCGCCGAAGTCTGAGGCGGCAGGGCACGCCCGTGAATCGGCGCCCGTCATAGTCTGGCCGCTGCGCATCCTAGCGGTGTTCAGCGTGATCGGCGGGCTGATCGGCATTGAGCAGCTCTATGCGAGGCAATTCCCCGCCGAACATGCCGCGCAAACCGCTTCGTTTGTCGGACAGTTAGTTGCGCCGTTTCTCCATGCTCCGCTGGCGGCCTGCTCAGGTTTGCTGGCGGTGTTCGTCGGGTTTGCCGTCGCCTACACGCTGTATGCGAAGGCGGACAAAGACCCGCTGCCTGCGATGCTGGGGGCACTGGCGCGCGCGATGCGCAACCGTTTCTACTTCGACGAACTCTACGAGGCCACGGTCATTCGACTCCACGACTTCCTGGCCGCGGTGGCCGACTGGTTCGACCGCTGGATCATTGCGGGCGTGGCGGTGCGCGGGACGCACGGCACAACCGAACTCGCCGGTCGTGCCTTGCGGCTGCTCCAAACCGGCAACTTACAAACCTACGCCTTCCTGTTCGCGCTGGGCGTGGCATTGGTCCTGTACCTGGTCCTCTTCTAAGCATGTCGCCGCTCACCTACATCCTCGGCTGGCCGCTCTGCGCAGCAATTATCCTGCTGCTGGTGCCGCGCACGTTCCGGCCGGTGGTGCGCGGCGTCGCCATCGTCGCCACGTTCATTTCGGCGCTGCTGGCACTGAAGATGTTCCTCCAGTTCAAGACTGGCGCGCCCGGCTACCAGTTTGAGCAACAGGTGCCCTGGGTGGAGGCTCTCGGTATCAGTTACCACGTGGGCGTGGATGGCATCAACGTCGGCCTGGTCCTGATGGGCGCCATCGTCGCCTTCGCGGCGGCCTGCGTGTCCTGGGAGATCAAGGAGCGTGTGAAAGAGTTCTACATCCTGCTGCTGGTCATGGCCGGCGGCATCCTTGGGGCGTTTGCGTCGCTCGACCTGTTCTTCTTCTACTTCTTCCACGAACTGGCCCTGGTGCCCACGTTCATCATGATTGGAGTCTGGGGACGCGGCGAGCAGAAGAACTACGCCACGTTCCAGATCACTCTCTATCTCAGCATCGGCGCGCTCATCGCGCTGGTGGGGCTCATTGCGCTCTACGTGCAGTCCGGCGCCGGTACCTTTGACATTCCCAAACTCGCCGAGTATATTCGGCAGAATCCTCTTTCTCTAAGCGCGCAGAATCTCATCTTCCCCTTGCTGTTGTTTGGTTTCGGCATCCTCGTCTCGCTCTGGCCGTTCCACACGTGGGCGCCTCTCGGCTACGGCTCGGCTCCCGCCGCCACTGCCATGCTCCATGCGGGCGTGCTCAAGAAGTTCGGCCTCTACGGCCTGATCCGCATCGCCCTGCCGCTGCTGCCGGACGCCGCGCGCGGCTGGATGCAGATCCTCGCCTGGCTGTGCCTGGGCAACCTCCTTTATTGCGGCTGGGTCGCCATGCGGCAGAAGGACTTCAACCGGCTGGTCGGCTATT
>CAZHEW010000319.1:0-4527 GCA_964531815.1 uncultured Verrucomicrobiota bacterium | reverse complement strand
CGCTGGCCAGGACGTGGTCGAGGCCGCCGTAGCCGATGTCGTACGCCCAGCCGTCGCCGCCGAGAATCCACACACTGCGACGCACCAGGTTGTCGGCGATGGCGAGCAGCATCTTGCCCTCGCTGCTCTGGTCGGCTGCCAGCTTCTGCTTGAGGGCGGCCACGCGCTCGCGCTGGTCGTGGATGCCGGCCTCGTCGGTCTGGCTGGCGTTGATGAGGCTATTGACCAGGTCATCACCCAGCTTGGGCGCCAGCTTGCGCAGCAACTCGCCAGCGAACTCCTTCTGCTTGTCAATCGAAACCCGGAAGCCGAGCCCGAACTCGGCATTGTCCTCGAACAGCGAGTTGTTCCAGGTCGGCCCGCGGCCTTCCTTGTTCTTGGCGTAGGGCGTGGTCGGCAGGTTGCCGCCATAGATGGACGAGCAGCCAGTGGCGTTGGCGGCGACGATGCGGTCGCCGAAAAGCTGGGTGAGCAGCTTCAGGTAGGGCGTCTCGCCGCAGCCGCCGCAGGCCCCGCTGAACTCGAAGAGCGGCTGCATCACCTGCTGCTGGCGAAGCTGGGTGACCTTGACCTTGCGGCGGTCCAACTCCGGCAGTTCGAGGAAGAAGTTGTAGTTGTCGCGCTCGCTGAAGCGAATGGGCGGTTGCGGGCGCATGTTGATGGCCTTGAGCTTGGCCTCGGCCTTGTTCTTGGCGGGGCACACTTCAATACAGAGGCAGCAGCCGGTGCAATCTTCCGGGGCAACCTGCAGAGTCCACTTCATGCCCTTCCACTCGGGCGCGCGGGCGTCGGTGCTCTTGAACGTCGCCGGCGCGCCATGCAGATGCTTCGCGTCGTAAACTTTCATGCGAATGCAAGCGTGCGGACAGATTGCCACGCACTTGCCGCACTGAATACAGGTCTTTTCATCCCACACCGGGATTTCGAGCGCCAGGTTCCGCTTCTCGTAGCGGGCCGTGCCGGTCGGGAAGGTGCCGTCGGCGCTGAACGCGCTGACCGGCAAGGATTCGCCGCGGTTGCCGTAAATGACGCCCAGGGTGTCGGCGATGGCCTTCGGGGCATCGGCAGTGAATGGGGGCGGAAGTTCCTTTGTGCTGGTGACCTGCGCCGGGACTTTGACCTCGTGAAGGTTGGCCAGAGTTTGGTCTACCGCAGCGATGTTCTTCTTGACGACCTCCTCACCCTTGCGGCCGTAAGTCTTCTTGATCGTGTACTTGATCTGCTCGATGGCCTCGTCGCGCGGCAGCACACCGGAGAGCGCAAAGAAGCAGGTCTGCATGATGGTGTTGATGCGGGCGCCCATTCCAGTGGATTTGGCAACGCTGATCGCGTCAATCACGTAGAACTTCGCCTTCTTCTTGATCAGGCCCTGCTGGACGGAGCGGGGAAGCTGATCCCAGATTTCGCTCGCGCTGTAATGTGTGTTGAGCAGGAACGTGCCGCCGGACACAAGGTCCTGGAGCATATCATAGCGGTCCAGAAATATCGGCTGGTGGCAGGCGACGAAGTTTGCCTTGGTGACAAGGTAGATCGAGCGAATGGGCTTCGGGCCGAACCGCAGGTGTGAGATGGTCACCGCACCCGCCTTCTTCGAGTCATACACAAAGTAGCCCTGCGCATAGTTGTCGGTGTTCTCCCCGATGATCTTGATCGAGTTCTTGTTCGCGCCGACCGTGCCGTCGGACCCCAGACCGTAGAACAAGGCACGGACCACCTTGTCCGACTCGGTGGAGAACTCCGAATCGTAATTCAGGCTGGTGTGAGTAACGTCGTCCTCGATGCCCACCGTGAAGTGGTTCTTCGGGGCAGCCGCCTGCAGGTTATCGAAGACGGCCTTGACCATCGCCGGCGTGAAATCCTTTGAAGACAAACCGTAACGGCCCGCGATGACCTTCGGCATGGACTTGAGCTTGCCCCAGCCCGCGGCGATGCCTTCAATCAGGGCGGCCACAACATCCAGGTAGAGCGGTTCGCCCAACGCACCGGACTCCTTGGTCCGGTCCAGCACCGCAATGCTCTTGACGCTGGCCGGGAGTGCCTCCAGGAATCGCTTCGCGCAGAACGGCCGGTAAAGGCGCACTTTGACGATGCCGACCTTACCGCCGCGTTCGTTGAGGTAATCCACCGTTTCATCTGCGGTCTCGCAGCCCGAGCCCATCAGAACGACCAGACGCTCCGCGTGCGGGGCGCCGACATACTGGAAGGGCTGGTAGTGGCGGCCGGTAACGGCGCCAAACTGATCCATCACTTTGGCAGTGATGTCGGCGCACTTGGCGTAAAACGGATTGCACGCCTCGCGCGCCTGGAAAAACACGTCCGGGTTCTGCGCCGTGCCGCGCAGCACCGGGCGGTCCGGATTCATCGCCCGCTGCCGGTGCGCGATCACGAACTCCTCGTTGATCATCTGCCGAATAATGTCCTCCCCCACCAGTTCGATTTTTGACACTTCATGCGAAGTGCGGAAGCCGTCGAAAAAGTGCAGGAATGGAACGCGGCTTTCCAGTGAGGCGGCTTGCGCAATCAGCGCGAAATCCATCGCCTCCTGCACACTGGCCGAGCTCAGCAGCGCAAAACCGGTAGTGCGGGCGTGCATTACGTCGCTGTGATCGCCAAAGATGGACAGCGCGTGCGTGGCCAAAGTGCGGGCCGAGATGTGGAACACGGTTGGCGTCAATTCCCCGGCGATCTTGAACATGTTGGGTACCTTCAGCAGCAAGCCTTGCGAGGCCGTAAACGTGCAGGTTAGCGCGCCGGTTTGGAGCGCTCCGTGCACTGCCCCGGCGGCTCCGCCTTCGCTTTGCATCTCGACCACCGATGGAATGGTGCCCCAGACATTCTTGACCCCTTCGGAGGCCCACTGGTCGCACCACTCGCCCATGTTCGAGGAAGGGGTGATGGGATAGATGCCCATCACTTCATTGCAGCGATAAGCCACATAAGCCACCGCTTCATTGCCGTCAACTGTCGTGTAGGTTTTATTCATGTTGCTAGAACGCTCAATCACTAAAGCCGTCATTACCCCTACGGGAAGCGCCTGCTCTCCGCAGCAGAATTCCGCCAGAATGGTCAATCCTCATCCAGCGAACCCGTACTGTGCCGCAAATCACACCTCGGCAACTTCACCAGTGTTGGCAAACCCTCACCATATTTTGCCCCCTGGGCTGGCGATTAGGCGAACACGAACGTCACCATCCCGTTCGCGCGGGTAGTGGCGGAGAGCACCAAGCTGGCGGCGCAGGCGCCCGTCAGCCAGAAGAAATGGAGCCCCCCATCCGAGCTATGCCGGGGCGAACTTGCGCAAGTACTTCATTGCCACGGTCAAATGCTTGGGCCAGGGTGCGACGATGGTTAGCGGCTCGCCAGTAATCGGATGGGGCAAGGTGAGGGCTTCGTGGTGCACCGCGGCGTGGGCAATCAGCGGACGTTCGGTCTTGTTTGGTTTAAGCCGGTAGTCCCGTTTCAATTGTGAGAGCAGCAGAGGCCTGCCGCCATACAGATGATCGCCAAGCACAGGTAGCCCTGCCTTGCGTAGATGAACACGAATTTGGTGGGGGCGGTCCGTCACAGGTTCGCACTGCAAGAGGGTGAAGCCGGAAAATCGCTCCCGGACCTCGAAGAGGGTCAGCGACCGCTTGCCGCGCCTCGCATTAGCGCACATGAGACCAATCCGCGCCGGGTGAGGCGCTAGTTTGGCTTCGACCTGCAATTGCTTCTCCGCTGGCTCTCCCTGCACGAGGGCCACATGCCGCTTGCCGGGCTTGTCTCCGCCAAACAGGTTCAATAGGGCAATGAGCACCGGCTTGCTTTTCGCCAGCAGCATTACACCGCTTGTTTCGGCATCCAGCCGATGTGCCACCATCAGGTAAGTCCGTCCGCCGCCCAAAGCCCACGGCGCGCCGCGCTTGATGCCGTCGTGCAGCAGTGCCAACACGCTCGGGCGCTCCGGATGGGCGCGGTCGGGTGAGGCGGACACACCGCTCGGTTTGTCGAGCGCCAACATGTGCATATCTTCATAGAGAACCTGGATTTCCCAGAACTCGTGTGTCGCGGGCGATGAGAGCTTAATCGTGTTCTTCATGATGCATTCGCGGCTGACATGGATTCTCCACCAACAGCAGATGAGAGAATCCAAAGGCCGCATGGAAGCGAAAACCCGCCTCCGGCAACACCCTGGCGCTCGGACCGACAACTAGGATTTCTTCTCGCTCGGGGCCTGATTCATCGCCGGCGGCGCCTGTTGGCGGGCGAGCGGCGTGTCGCGCAGTCCCTTCTCGGCTTCACGGCGGAACCAGTCGTTAAAAGCCTCATTCTGCCGGTTTTGACGGACGGCATTAAGGAACGCAGGCATGCTCGCCGTTATTTTCGATTCGTCCAGCGGCAACTTGGACTTCACGTGAACTATGACACCCCCTCTGGGAGTCATCTGGAAGTTACTTGCTTTGCCTGGAGGCGTTGAGAACGCGATCTGCTTGAACTGATTGAGGTTGATGAGATTCTCCACCTCAGGCATTTGGCGGGTACTAATCG
>CAZHEW010000318.1:0-4528 GCA_964531815.1 uncultured Verrucomicrobiota bacterium | reverse complement strand
TGCCAGGTTGCTCTGCCCGGCATCGGCATAAACGACCCAGTGCCGAAGCAGATAGGCAAGCAAACCATCGAGCAACGCATCGGCACGCTCGCCGGAGAGCACACCCTGGCGCACGGTCTCTGCCAGCGACGGCGCAGCAGAACCATCGGGATTGGCGATGCGTTCACACACCAGTCCCTCGCCCAGCGTCGTGCGGACCGGGCCGTGCAACTGCGGGATGTGATCGAACGGCACGCCCCGGCGAACCAGCGAGGACAGGTAAAGCAATTTGGAGCGATTCTGATCGCGCGACCTCCGATCCAGACGCCGCACCTTGATCACCAGAGCGGGATCCAGCGGATGCACGTAACAGTTGCGCCCGTTGCCCCGGCCCAAGAGGGTTGCTTGGGAAAGGTCAATCATAGCCGGCAACCTGAGTTCTGGATTCTCGCAGGTCGCGCTGCAAGGGTACAGACGGGTGTGTGATCGTCCTCAGTTTGCATGATTCACGGCCCCATGGGAGACGCGGCGGCTTCCAGTCCAAGGACTTGCCTGTAGATCTTCAAATAGTCTCCCGCCATGCGTTCGACGGAGCATTCGCGCTCAACCCAATCGCGCGCGGCGACGCATAGACGCCTGCCAAGGTCCTCGTCTTCCAGCAGTCGCACGATGGCCTGGGCCATGCGCTCGTGATCACCAACTGGAACGAGCAGGCCGGTTTCTCCATCGCGCACCATTTCCGGCAATCCTCCCGCGGCTGTGGACACAACAGGCACGCGGGCAGCAAATGCGTCGAGCACGATCCCGCCCCGCCCTTCCATGCAGGAACTCATCGCAAACACGTCGAAAGCGCGCATGTAGCGTTGCGCCTGGGGAATGAATCCGCGGAACTGCACCGCCTGGTTGAGCTGCAGTTCGCGTTGCTGGCGTAACAGCGCATCCCGCAGGTCGCCCTCGCCCATGACCACAAACAGCGCGTCCGGCCGCCTGCTGATCACGGCCCGGGCGGCGCGCAGCAACGTGGCCTGATCCTTGTGGCCGACCAGGGCAGCGATGTTCCCGATGATGGGACGATCGGCCGGCAGCCCCAACTCACGCCGCAACGCCAGCCGGTCCAGGCCATCGTCGGGTGACAGCGGTATGGCGCTTGGAATGGTCGCCAATCTATCGCGTGCCACCCCCCAGTTGGCGAGTTGGCGGGCGATGTGCTCGCAGACGCACACCACTTTGGCGGCGCGGCTATACTTGTAGTGGTTGAACCAATTATGCGCCGGCTCGAAGTCCACGCGGCGCGTGGCAATCAACGGTCTGCGCACAAACCAGCCCAACGTGGCGGCGAGGCTGTGCGCGCGTGCCGTGTGGCAATGCAGCAGGTCGAAACGCCGGGCGGAACGGGCGAGTTGCAGCACGGCACGCAGGGAATTGCCGGACATTGGAGTTACTGGCACACCATGCGCGACAGAATGTTGCCAGAGCAAGCCGCCAGGCCGGCACGCAATGCGGTTTTCGACGCCTGGCTGCTGCAGCGCCTGCGCGAGCAAGAACGTCTGGCGCTCGCCGCCGCGCCAGGTCTTCTCGTTGTTGAGATGCAGGATCTTCATCGCCGCCACCCTGCTCCGCAGCCCGGGTGGTTTCCTTCTTTCTTTCACAATCACCCAGCCTTCACAATATCTTTGTTGGCCGGAACACGGAGTCACGGAATCGAAACCGCAGGAAATGCCTTGTGAGCGGGCCGGGCGCCATTTACCAATGACGCATGCAGAGCCGTCTGCCGCTTTCGATCGCCGTCATCACTTTGAACGAAGAGGTGAACCTGCCGCGTTGCCTGGAGAGCGTCCGCGACCTGGCCGCGGAGATCGTCGTGGTTGATTCCGGCTCCACCGACCGGACCCCGGAAATCGCCCGCCAGGCTGGGGCGCTTTTCGTGTCACAACCCTGGCAAGGTTTTACCCGGCAGAAGAACCTTGCCCTCGAAAGCTGCTCCCAGCCGTGGGTCCTGTGCCTGGACGCGGATGAAGCGGTCTCGCCCGAATTGGCCGAGGCAATTCGGCGCGCATTCCCGCCCCCGCCCGCCGTCAACAGCTTCAAACTGAACCGCCGCACCTGCTACCTCGGTGAATATATCTGGCATGCTTGGTATCCCGAGTGGTGCCTCCGATTGGTGCGGCGGGATACGGCGCGCTGGACCGGCGCGGACCCGCACCCGCATCTTTCCGTCGCTGGCGACACGGCCAGATTGAAGGGTGATTTGCTCCATTACTCCTATGCAGATTTGCGGGGGCATTTGGAGCGCACTATTCGCTATGCGCAGACCTCGGCAGACAGTTTGGCGGCGGCGGGCCGGCGCTTCCGCTGGTATCATCTCGCCATTTCGCCCTGGCTCGCGCTGTGCAAACGCCTCATCCTGAAGCAAGGTTTCCGGGACGGCTGGCGCGGCTGGCTAATCGCTTATTCTGCCTTTCTGGCTGTCTTCGCCAAATACGCCTTCCTGGCTGAGAAGCAGAGGCAAACCAGACGCCACCAGCAACTTACCACTGCTCCGCCAGCGGGAGAATCCTCCGGTCCAAAGCCCTCCGGCACGGCTTGAGGACTGGTTGGGGCAATCGCGCGGCAGATTCAGGGCGAGGCCGTTCCCGGTGGGTTGCCGCCGGCGAAGATCCCCTGTCGGGCCGCCATGTCCGCAAACACGCCCCCCCGCTGCAACAACTCCTCGAAACCGCCTGATTCCACAATCCGCCCCGCCTGCAGCACAATCACCCTGTCCATCGCGGCCAGCGTCGAAAGCCGGTGTGCCACCGAAATCACCGTCCGGTGCTGGGCCAGCCGGTCAATCGCCGCCTGCACCTCAGCCTCCGCCTTCGAGTCCAATGACGCCGTCGCCTCGTCCAGCACCAGGATCGGCGCATTCCGGATAAACGCCCGCGCAATACACAGCCGCTGCCGCTGCCCACCCGACAGCGTCACACCCCGCTCGCCAATCCGCGTTTCGTAGCCTTGCGGCAGCGAGAGGATAAACTCGTGCACGAACGCGGCCTTGGCCGCGGCTTCAACCTGCTCGCGTGTCGCGCCTTGCCGGCCCAGGGCGATGTTCTCCCCCACCGTCATGTCGAACAGCACGATGTCCTGGCTCACCAGCGCCATGAGCTGCCGCAGGTCGGCGTTGGCGATTTCCCGCAAATCCACCCCGTCTATCCGGATCGCTCCCTGGGGCGGGTCGAAAAACCGGAAGAGCAGGTTCACCAGCGTGCTCTTGCCCGAGCCGCTCTCGCCGGCCACTCCCAGCTTCGCCCCCCGCGGAATTTCCAGGCTCACCTCGCGCAGCACGGGCTCCCGCCCGTAGGTGAAGCTCACCTGATCGAAAACGATGTTGCCCTTGAACTCCGCTAGCCGTTTGGGCGCGGCCGGCTCCTTGACGGTTGGCTGCTCGCTCATGATTTGCAGCAGCCGCTGCACTCCGATGGCCGTCTGCTCGAATATCACGTGCAGATGGGCGATCTTCTTGATTGGCGTGTAGAAGAAGATCAGGCCCGTCAGAAAACCCACCATGTCCGACACCGGCTGGTTTTTGTAAGTGATGTAAACCACCAGCATCCCAAACCCCATCACCGAAACCGTCTCAATTACCGGGTTGATCAGCTCCTTGGCGCGAACGCCCTTGAGGTTTTGCCGCACCAACTGCCGCGAGAACCGCTTAAACCGGTCCACTTGCATCGCCTCCAGCCCGAACGCCTTAACAACGCGAATCCCCGCCAGAATCTCGTAAAGCAGGCTCGCCTGGGTCACCCCCACCTTCGTGCTCGCCCGCGCGGCGTACCGCGCCTTCCGGCCCATCACCACCACCGGGAACACGCATGCCGGGAAAAAGACCATCGCCGCCAGCGTCAGCCGCCAGTCAATCACGCACAGCGCCGCCAGCACCCCGACAGCCGTCATCGGCTGCTGGACCAGGTCGGCGCAGCCCGTCCGCAGGCAGCGTTGCAGCGTCGCGGTGTCGCCGTTCACGTGCGTTACCATGTCCCCCATCGTGGCGCGGTTAAAGTAGTCCAGGGACAGTGTGTTGAGCTTGGTCAGCACGTCGGTTCGCAAGTCGTTCACCACTTGCTCCCCCACCCACGCCATGCAATACGCGCTCAGATAGGCCATGACTCCGCGCACCGCCACCAGCGCCGGAAACAACAACAGCCCACCCAACACCTGCCGCCAGTCCACCCGCCGCCCCGCGTACGGCAGCCACGGATCCACCCAATCCCGGGTCCGCCGGTCCAATTTCTCCTTCACGCGGTCCAGCATTGATTCCCGGTCCGGCTGCTGCTGCTTCAAGTGCGCCTGAGCCTCCGTTTCCGGGGCCATTCGGCCGATCAGCGTCTTGGTGCCCCACACGAAGCTTGCGCTGGTTGCCCCGAACAGGATCCCAAACAGCACGCCCGCGGCCAGCCGCACCCAGTAACGTCGCAGGTAAGGCAGACCGAAGCGCAGCACCTTGAGGATGTGATTCATCGAGTCGGCGTATGGTCCTGCATTCCTGCCTGGAGTCAATCCGTTTGACGAG
>CAZHEW010000317.1:0-4531 GCA_964531815.1 uncultured Verrucomicrobiota bacterium | reverse complement strand
CCCTTGGCGTCGAGCGTGCAGAAGTTGGCCCGCGCCGCCACATCGCCCGCCCGCAGTTCGAGGCCCAGGCCCAGCGCCTCGATGACCCCCCGCCCCACCTGGAACTCCAGAGGGTCGTAACCAAACAGGCCCAGGTGCCCCGGGCCGCTTCCCGGCGTGATGCCCGGCGCGATCGGAATCAGCCGCCCCTGCGCGGAGTCCTTTGCCAGCGTGTCCATGTTCGGTGTGACCGCCGCTTCGAGCGGGGTCAGATAACCTTGCGCCCGCGTGGCTACATCGCCCACGCCATCGAGCACCACCAGCGCCAGCTTGGCGTTGGCCTTAAGAGTCAATTCGGAATACAGAGTATCGAGATTCATATACAACTTGTCCGCATAATGGAAGGAACCCCGCCGCACCGTCAACGCGATTCGGCCTCGACTTCCGCCGCCTGGCCTCCAAGACTGGCCGCATGGCACAGGTTGTTCTGGAGCATCTGACCAAAGTCTTCACGGGGCCGGCGGGCGTAAGCCTTCGCGCGGTGGACAATGTCAGCCTCGCCATTGCAGACAACGAACTCCTTGTGCTGGTGGGCCCCTCGGGCTGCGGCAAAACGACACTGCTGCGCCTCATCGCCGGCCTGGAGACCCCCACCGCCGGCACCGTCGCGGTGGCCGGTCAGATCGTCAACCATCTGTCCCCCAAGGACCGTGATGTGGCAATGGTCTTCCAGAACTTCGCCCTTTATCCCCACTTGTCGGTCTATGATAACCTGGCCTTTGGGCTGAAACTCCGGCATGTGCCCCGGGCGGAAATTGGCCAGCGCGTCCGGGAGGCCGCGCAAATACTCGATCTCGGCGTCTGTCTCGACCGCCATCCGGCGTCCCTTTCCGGCGGCCAACGCCAGCGCGTCGCGCTTGGCCGGGCCCTTGTCCGCCGCCCGGGTTTGCTGCTGCTCGATGAGCCCCTCTCCAATCTCGACGCTCCCGCCCGGCTCCAGATGCGGGCTGAAATCGCCCGGCTCCACTCCCGCCTTGCCTGCACGATGCTTTACGTCACCCACGACCAGGTGGAGGCCCTGACGCTCGGCCAGCGCGTTGCCCTTATGCAGGATGGCGTCCTCCAGCAGGTCGGCGCCCCGCTGGACCTTTACCAGCAGCCCGCCAACCTCTCTGTCGCCGGCTTTATCGGCTCGCCGCCCATGAACTTCTTCGAGGGCACCGTGGCGGAAAACGGGGCCGCGCTCCGGTTCCAGGAAACCCCATGCAACCGCCCTGCCGATTCGAGGCCTGTCACCCTGGAACTGGACGCCGCCAGCGCCCGGTCCCTGCGGCCCTATGTGGGCAAGCCGGTGGTCTTGGGAATCCGCCCGGAGCACATCACCTGCGGCGCCATGCAGTCCCCGCCTTTGGCCGGGCACACGTTTGAAGCCGTAGTTGAACTTGTCCAGCCAATGGGTGCCGAAACCTATCTCCACCTGGCCGGCCACACCCGCTGCGTTATCGCCCGTGTTCTGCCGCCACATGGCGCCCGTGTGAAGGACCGGGTGTCGCTCGCCTGCGACCTCCGCCACGCCCATTTCTTCGACCCGGCCTCCGGCAAGGCGATCAAGTAGGCGCGTTCCTCTGCCCGCCCCATGCATCGCCGGCCGGCAAAGGCCGGACATCCAGCCGGCTCGTGGTCAAGACGCCCCCCCCCGGGCAGCCCGGGAGTGAAAATTCGACTGGCTTTACCCGAACCCCGCTAGTTATGGTTTCCCGGTAAGTCGAGAGACTCCTTATGATCAAGCCAAAGAATGCGGAGCCTGAGGGGCGCAAGGCGCCGAAACCGATGCCTGTGCCCGTCCCGGGGCCAGTACCACCGTTGTTCCGGATGATTGATTGGTTGGCGCTGGCCATCACCTTTGCCGTGGTTTGGGCGGTCTATTTGATGACTCTGGCGCCGGAGCTGACGTTGGAGGACTCCGGTGAACTGGTGACGGGGGCGTTCTACGCCGGGATTCCCCATCCGCCCGGCTACCCGGTCTGGACGATCTATAGCTGGCTTTGGACGGCGCTCCTGCCCATCGGCAACATGGCTTGGCGCGTCTCGGTGGGACAGGCCTTTTCGGGCGCGATGGCCTGCGGCTTGCTCGCCCTGCTGGTCTCCCGCGGCAGCAGCATGCTCATGGAGGGCATCGAGGAGCTGAAGAGCATGACCGGGCGATGGGAAAGCGCCATCTGCCTGATCTCGGCCGTGTGCGCGGGCCTGCTGCTGGGACTCGACGGCTTCATGTGGAATGAATCGGTCGTGGTGAACCGCATTGCCGTGACCAGCGTGCCGTGGTATCTGGCGGTGCTGGTTTGCCTGCTGCGCTGGATTTACGCGCCCCACCAGATGCGCTATGCCTACTGGGCGGCCTTCCTGTTCGGGGTCTGCATCACGCTGCATCAGAGCCTCATCGTCGCCGCGCTTGGCATCGAGGTGGCGATCGCCGCCGGCAATCCGCGGCTGGGCCGCGACGCATTTCTGGGCAACTTCATTGTGTATCTGGCCGACTGCCTGCTGGTGGTGTTTACGGGCGACCACATGTTCCACAACATCGGCGCGAAGCCCGGGCTGCTGTTCCTCTTCAACGTCATCGGCGTCGGCTCGCTGATTGCGAGCATCTGGCTGGCAGTCCGCACCAAGGGTCTGGGGACCTGCTGGAAGCCGGTGCTGACAATGGCCGGGCTTTGGATGCTGGGGGTATCCTTCTACCTCTACATGGCGGTTTCGGGCATGACCAATCCGCCCATGCAGTGGGGCTACCCGCGCACCGTCGAAGGCTTCTTCCACGCGCTGAGCCGCGGCCAGTATGAACAGCCCAACCCGACCAACCCGGTCACAGATCCGGGCCGGTTTGTCAGCCAAATGGGCATGCTGATTGAAGGTGTGGCTGCTGAGTTCACCTGGGTTTACATGTTCATCGGGCTGGTGCCCTTCCTGTTCTACTTCAAGATGCAGAAGCGCGAACGCGCCTGGATCATCAGCCTTTCGGCGCTCTACGTCTGCCTGGGCGCGTTGTTGATCATGCTCCTCAATCCCACGCCGGATCGAGCTTCGGCCGACCTTGTCAAAGTCTTCCTGTGTTCTTCGCATACCATTGTAGCCTGCCTCATCGGCTACGGCCTGGCGCTGACGGCGGCGTTCATGGCCACGCATTACCAGAAGTTCCGGCTCTGGGGGTTGGCCGGGGGCATGTTCGCCGTGGTGCTCGCCCTGTTCTGCCTCTGGGACACGACGGGCAAGCACTACTTCGGCCCCGCCGGGGTGGTCAAGCTCTCGGAGTTGCCGCACTGGGTCGCCCGCGCCTTCGCTCCAAATCAATACGGCCTGCCCATCTACGCCAACCTGCTGCTGCTGGCCATTGCGGTGGCATTTGTGCTGGCCCTCGTGGTCTATCGCCAGCGCGGCCCGCTCCTCGTAACCCTGGGGCTGTTTGCCACCATGCCCCTCTACTCCGCGCTCACTCACTGGTTCCCCAGCAACCAGCGCAACCACTGGTTCGGCTACTGGTTCGGGCACGACATGTTCACCCCGCCCTTCAAAGGCGCGGACGGCAAACCGCTTTACCCGGAGATGACCAAGGACGCGGTGCTGTACGGCGGCACCGATCCCGGCCGCTTCTGCCCGACCTATATCATCTTCTGCGAAAGCTTCACGCCGCACCGCTGCCAGCCCAAGGAAGACCAGAATTTCGACCGCCGCGATGTCTATATCATCACGCAGAACGCCCTGGCCGATGGGACCTATCTGTGCTACATCCGCGCCCATTACAACCGCAGCACGCAGATTGATCCCCCCTTCTTCAGCGAGCTGCTCCGGATGGTGTTCAAGGACAAGGAGTACCAGACAAACCTGCTGGCCCGGGCGGTCGCGCCGCTGGACCGGTTCTTTGGCAACCTGGGCGCCCGCGTGGAGAAACGACGGCGCACCTACACGTCGTGGTTTGGCGACCAGGACTTTGTTGACCTGCCTGCCCTGACGGCCAAGCTGCGCCCCGGCCCGCAGCACGATCCACTCTCCAAGTATCTTTATGAGAACCTCAGTTCACAGACGCAGGGAATGCTTTCCAGCCAGGGGAACGAGGCGGCCTTGCGCCGCCATTTGGCAACAGACCTGAATGCGCTGCTGGAGCGCGAACTCAAGATTAAGGAACGCCTTCGCGCTAAACAGCGTGACAAGGACGCGGTGGATCAGGAAATTGCAGATGGCAGCACCTCCGAGCGCCTGCGCCAGAAGCAGGAGCAACTGGGGGCCGAACTCGCCAGACTGTCCAAGAACGGCCCGCTATACGAGCCGGAACGTTTCAAGCATGTCCAGCTCTCGGAGTACCTGACGGATTTCATCAAGGAAAACCCGCAGAGCTGGACCCGCATCCGGCTCAACCGGTTGCTGCTGGAAGAGGCTTATCCCCGGGAGATTGCCCGAAGCCGCGGCGGGGTTTACCCCGACCGGGAAATCTACTCGGCCACGCCCGAGGATTCACAGCGCTGCTTCCAGGAATACATGGCCGACGCCCAGCGGCGCA
>CAZHEW010000316.1:0-4532 GCA_964531815.1 uncultured Verrucomicrobiota bacterium | reverse complement strand
CGGTTTCTCAAAGACGCGCCGGTGTGCGAGGAGGCGGGGGTGATAGTGCGGCTGCCGGATTGGTGGAAAGGGGGGTGTCCGCCGCGTCCCCGCGTGAGTGTGCGCGTGGGCGAAAACCGGGGCGCCGGCCTGGGGGCGGACACGCTGCTGGATTTTTCCGTCGAGCGGACATTGGATGGGGAGCCGCTGACGGAAGCGGAGTGGGAGACGTTGCTCAATGCCGCCGACGGCTTGGCGCTGGTGCGCGGCAAATGGGTGGAGGTTGATCCGGCGAAGCTGCGGGAGGCGCTGGCGCATTGGAAGAAGGTCGAGACCATGGCGCGGCGCGGCGGGGTGACGTTCTTCGAAGGGATGCGGATGATGGCCGGTTTTCAGCCGGAGTCAGCCGGCGACGGGGAAGGCCTAGCGCCGGGGGTGGAGCGCGAGTGGTCGGGCATTCAGGCCGGCGAATGGCTGGAAGAGGTGCTGGCGGAGTTGCGCGAGCCGTCGCGCCTGGGCGCGGCGGCGGAGATCCCCGGATTACAGGCGCAACTGCGCCCGTACCAGGCAGTGGGGGTGAACTGGCTGTGGTTCCTGTCGCGGCTGGGGTTGGGGGGCTGCCTGGCGGACGACATGGGTCTGGGCAAGACGTTGCAGACGCTGGCCTTGTTGCTAAAGCGGAAGGCTGACGCGGGTTCCACTGAGAGCCGGCGGAAGCGTTCGCCGGCTGAGGTCGGGGCTCAGGGAATGCCCAATCTGCTGGTGGTGCCCGCGTCGCTGCTCGCGAACTGGCGCGCCGAAATCGAACGGTTCACCCCCGCGTTGAGTTTTGTGATCGTCCATCCCTCCGAAGGGGAGGCGCCGCAGGCGTTGATCGAATCGCCCGCCGGGCAGCGCGCGGATCTGGTGATCACCACCTACGGGATGCTGACGCGGCTGGAGGGGCTGCGGCGGCGGGAGTGGAACGTAGTGGTTCTGGATGAGGCCCAGGCCATCAAAAACGCGGGCACACGCCAGGCACGAGCGGTTAAGGAACTGAAGGCCAAAGCGCGATTCGCGCTTACCGGCACACCGGTCGAGAACCGGGCCGGCGACCTGTGGTCCATCTTCGACTTCCTCAATCCGGGCCTGCTCGGCTCGGCGAGCGCCTTCTCCCGGTTTATCCGCGGGCGCGGGGACTCGGGCCAGCCGGATTTCGGTCCGTTGCGCGCGCTGACGCGGCCTTACATCCTGCGCCGGCTCAAGACGGACAAGCGCGTGATTGCCGACCTGCCCGAAAAGACCGAAGTGCGGGCGTGGTGCTCGCTCACCAAGGCGCAAGCGGCGCTCTATCAGAAGGCGGTAACCGAGCTGGCCGAGGCACTTGAAAACGCCGATGGCATCCAGCGGAAGGGCCTGGTGCTGGCGTTCATCATGCGGTTCAAGCAGATTTGCAATCATCCCTCGCAATGGCTGGGAGACAATGGCTATGCGCCGGAAGGCAGCGGCAAGTTTGCCCGCTTGCGGGAGCTGGCCGAGGAGATTGCCGAGCGGCAGGAGAAGGCGCTGGTGTTCACGCAGTTCCGAGAAATCACCGATCCGTTGCTGGCTTTTCTGGGGGAGGTTTTTCGCCGGCCGGGGCTCGTGCTCCATGGCGGCACCGCCGTGGCCCAGCGGCGCAAGCTGGTCGAGTCCTTCCAGCGAGATGATGGCCCGCCCTTCTTCCTGTTGACGGTGAAGGCGGGCGGGTCGGGTTTGAACCTGACCCAGGCCGCGCACGTGATTCATTTCGACCGGTGGTGGAATCCAGCCGTCGAGAACCAAGCCACAGACCGCGCGTTTCGCATCGGCCAGAAGCAAAACGTGCTGGTGCACAAGTTCGTCTGCCGGGGCACGATCGAGGAGCGCATTGACGCGGTCATCGAGGACAAGAAGTCGCTGTCAGCGGAATTGCTGGAAGGCGGGGGCGAGAAGTTGCTGACGGAAATGGGCAACGACGAACTGTTGCGTTTTGTTGCGCTTGATTTGAACCGGGCGACTGAGGCATAAAGGGCCGCGCATTATGAGCTGGAACTACTACGGATTTCGACCTTACGTGTCGGTGGCCGAGCGCCGCCGCAAAGCGGCACGGCAAATGACGAAGCTGGCGAAGGGGGGGAAGGTCATTCGGCCCGTTCAGCTCGAGGGCCGCACGATTGCCCGCACCTTTTGGGGCAAGGCCTGGTGCGACAACCTCGAGTCCTACATGGATTACGCGAACCGCCTCCCGCGCGGCCGGACTTACGTCCGCAACGGATCGGTGGTCCACCTGGATATCCGGCCCGGGGAGATCGAGGCGCAGGTCAGCGGATCGGAGCTGTACCGGGTCAACATCCACATCGCCCCAGCCGCCCAGACGAAGTGGCAAAAGCTTTGCCAGGAGTGCTCGGGCGCGATCGGCTCGCTGGTCGAGCTGCTGCAAGGACGCTTCTCCGACCATGTAATGGGCATCATCACGCGCAAGGAAACCGGGCTCTTTCCCGCGCCGGCGGAGATCAAGCTGAAATGCTCCTGCCCAGATTGGGCGACGATGTGCAAACACGTGGCGGCGGTGCTGTACGGCGTCGGCGCGCGCCTGGACCAAAACCCTGAGCTACTCTTCACGCTGCGGTCGGTCAAGCATGAGGAGCTGATTACCCAGGCAGCCACCGGTGCCGACCTGGCCGGCAAAGGCGCGGCTGCAGGTCCCGAGTTGGCGGAGAGTGAGATCAGCGAGGTGTTTGGCATCGAGTTGGACACCCGGACTTCAACTGTCCCGCCCGCGCCAGCCGCTCCACTACGTCCCGCCAAGGCGCGGCGCAAGGCAAGAACGCCTGCTTCGCGCCAACGCGCTCGGAATAGCCTCCGAAGGTCAAAGGGGACCGGGAGGAGGAAAGGGACGTCCGATCGGCCGAGGCCGATTTAACCCGAGCTCCCTGCCGGGGCGCTAATTGGCTGACCGGCCGCTGATGCCTTTGGTGCCGGCAGCGATCACGCGCGCGGGCTCTTTGGGGCGGAGCGCGCGGACGGCTTTGCCGGCCTGCCACATCTCCGAGTTGCCGATCGCCGCAAGCTCTTTGCCCAACTGCTTCTGGTAATCGGGTTTGCCGCACGCCGAGAGCACGCGGGCGCATTCCTTGCCGCTCTTAACGCGCTCATACAGTTCCTTGAAGACCGGCAGCACTGCCTTCTTGAACCTCGGTTTCCAGTCCAGCGCGCCGCGTTGAGCGGTGGCGGAGCAGTTTGAATACATCCAGTCCATGCCGTTCTCGTCCACCAGCCGGATGAGGCTCTGGGTGAGTTCCTCGACCGTCTCGTTGAACGCCTCGCTGGGGGAATGGCCATTGGCGCGCAGCACATCGTACTGGGCTTCCATCACGCCCGCCAGCGCGCCCATCAGTATGCCGCGCTCACCGGTAAGGTCGCTGTACACCTCGTTCTCGAACGTGGTCGGGAACAGGTAGCCCGAGCCAATGCCGATGCCGACCGCCATGCAGCGCTCTTTGGCGCGGCTGGTCGCGTCCTGCTCGATCGCGAAACTCGAATTGATGCCCGCACCGGTGAGGAAATTGCGGCGCACGGAGGTGCCGGAGCCCTTGGGGGCGACCATGATTACGTCCACGTTCTTGGGGGGAATCACTCCGGTCTGCTTCTGGTAGGCGATGGAGAAACCGTGCGAGAAATACAGGGCGTCGCCGGGCTTGAGATTCTTCTTCACCACCGGCCAAATGGCGCGTTGGGCTGCGTCGGAGACAAGCATCTGGATGATGGTGCCGCGGCGGACCGCCTCATCAATCTCGAACAGGGTCTTGCCCGGCACCCAGCCGTCGGCGACGGCGCGGTTCCAGTCGCGTTTGAAGCCGCTGGCCTGGCCGATGATGACCTTGAAGCCGTTATCGCGAAGGTTGAGGGATTGGGCCGGCCCCTGCACGCCGTAACCGATGATGGCGATGGTCTCGCCCTTGAGAACCTTGCGCGCTTTGGCCATGGGAAACTCTTTACGAGTAATGACCTGTTCTTTCGTTCCGCCGAAGTTGATAATTGCCATAATTGTCCTAATTCTTTGTTTGTGTTGTTGCCATACTAACCGGCTTTGCGCGCAGGTCAAGTTGGTTGCCGGTTGTTCCCTTCCGCCTTGCTCGCGCAGGACCGCGCGCGCGCAGACCTTCGGCCAGCGAGCCTCGTTCCGCTGGCTCAGGCAAGCGGGACGCGAGGCTGCTGCGCTAGCTCCGCGGCAGGGCGACCTTGCCGGTCCGGGTCAGCTCCATGATCCCGAACGGATTCAACAGGCTCAGGAGTTTCTCAACCTTGCCTTCGTCTCCCGTCACCTCAATCGTCAGGCTCTTGGACTGAACATCCACAATCTTGGCGCGGAAGATGTCGGTGATTTGCATCACCTCGGCCCGGCTCCTGGAATCCACGCTGACCTTCACCAGCGCCAGCTCCCGGTCCACGAATTCCCCCTCGCGAAAGTCCTGGACGTTGATGACGTTAACCAGCTTGTTAAGCTGTTTGACAATTTGGTCCACCGTGGCGTCGTCGCCGCGCGTGACGAT
>CAZHEW010000315.1:0-4534 GCA_964531815.1 uncultured Verrucomicrobiota bacterium | reverse complement strand
CGTAGCGGAGTTGCTCGCCCACCAACCGAGCGCTCTTAAGGTAATGGTGCTGGCGGACCAGACGGTCCCACTTGGCCTTCTGTTGGGCTGAAACGAGAACGACCTGCAGTTCATCCAGTACGACCTGCTCATCCGGTCCCGGCATGCATTGTGGTTATGCCCTCCCCAAGAAAAGCCCATATCCCAGAGAATGTTCCGCATAATCACACACTAACCCCGTCCCCATTGCTCCCGGTCAATTGCTTGATGCACCCTTGCTCGGCTCAGCGTGCCACCGGCGGGCGCTTCGCTTTTCTCCTTTCCCTCAAGCCGTTTCGGCCGTGCGGGCGGCAGCTAGAGCAGTCAGAACAGGGCTCCAGGAACGCCCCCTTGTAAGGTTAAGCCCTACAAGAAGAATAGGGTTTCCCCCCAAAGACGGCGGGCGCTGTTTGGTTATAACTTCATACGGCAATCAGGACTATGCAGAAGCCAGGCAAGAAAGAAACCACTATCACCCGCGCAGCGCTGAGTACGGGCGCGCAAAAAGCAAGTCAGTCCATCGCACGACGTGGAACATTCGCGGAAAGATCGTCAAGCCCGTGCTGATAGCGGGACTGCTTTGGAGCGTCGGGCCCGGGGCGGCCAGCGTATTCGGCTTTCAACGATGTCACTTTCTTCGTCGGTTCAGACCTGCACTATGGCCAATGCGTCACGGGCGTGCCATGCAGCGCCGTCATTTCCCGCGGCGCGATTGAGCGGATGAATGCGCTGCCCGGGGCGTCTTACCCGGCGGCGGTGGGCGGCGGAGTGGTAAACACCCCTCGCGGCGTGCTCTTGATTGGCGACCTCACCCATTTTAGCGAGGTAAGTTAATGGACTGCTCTCACCAACGATTGGGGCTTGAATGGAGAACGCCTGCTCCGGTTCCCTCTCTATGAGTGCTTTGGCAATCACGACGCGCATAGCGACTTCGTACCCAGTGCTATCCGCGCGCGCAACCCGTTGAGGAGCAGCGTCTGCAATATCTCCACAAACGGCTATCATTACTCGTGGGACTGGGGTTTTCTGCACATTGTCTGCCTGAACCTGTTCCCCGGCAACGAGCTCGATTTGCAGGGCAATGGTCCCCGGCACAGCCTGAATTTTCTGACGGATGATCTCGCGAGCCACGTTGGTACCAGCGGTCGCCCCGTCGTCCTCTATCACCATTATGCTTTTGACGCCTTGAGCACACAGATTTGGTGGAGCAACCAGCAGCGCACCAATTATCTCCAAGCTATCACGGATTTTAATATCGTTGCGATCATTGCGGGGCATACGCACAACGTGGTCTTCACGCCCTGGTGCGGCCTGGCGACTTACACCGATGGCTCCATCGGCGCTTTTGTCGGCGATTTCCTCGTCGCGCACGTTACGCAAACCAATCTGGCGATCCTGCAACGCAGGGCAGACAACGTGCGGGGAGGGGTGTTCACCCGGGCCATCACGACCCCACCTATTATCCTGGAGAGTCCCCAGTCAGCTACGGTTCTTGAGGGCACCAATCTCCCCCTTACGGTCGAAGCCGTGCCGCCACCCCTGGCTTACCAGTGGTGCTTCCATGGAACTAATCTGCCGGGCGCTGTCAGTTCCGCGTTGACCCTGACCAATGTGCAAATAGCCCAGGCCGGCACCTACACCGTGCTGGTAACCAACAACTACGGCTCGGCGCTCAGTTCCAACGCGGTGCTGACGGTGCTGGAGCCGCCCGCGCCCGGGCTCAGAATAGCATTCACCCTCTCAGAAGATGGCAGCATTAATCTCAGCGCGACGGGTGGTGTTGGTCAAAGCTGCGTCCTGCTGACAGCGTCGAACCTGAATGCGCCGTTGATCTGGAGCCCGATTCAGACGAACCAGGCGGACGCTAACGGGCGCTTCCAGTCTACCGACCCCGGTGTAGCCAATCATCCGCAACGGTTCTACCGGTTTGCGCAGTAAGAGGCTTCCCCGACCAAGTCTCACTGTTGACACTGCCGGATGGGCGGGGAGCCTCGGTGTCGAGAATCCCATGGTATCGCTGCTGGTCTTGGTTGGGAGCTGAGCGTTGACCAAAAACGCCCCCGGGGCAGGCTTTTGCCCAGTGGCCGCGGAGGCAATGCGGCTCAGGCGGCAGGCCCGCAGCGGGCTTGCGGTCGGTCCGCGAGGGCATCATGGTCTTCGGCCAACCCCCGTGCAGGGCGGGCCGAGTGAAGCGTCGGCGGGTCCATTACTTGGGCCTTCTGGGGCCCGCCACCAACGGCCAATGCGACATCACCGACCTGTGCACCGCCCGGTTTGGCCACCCCAGGCCCGGTCAGAAGGTTTTTATCGTCACCTGTCAGCAGAAGAAACGGCTGACTCATCTGGAGGTTAGGACGACCGGATGGTTGGTCGATTTTGCAGAAACGACTGAACATTTCTGCGGTCCCTCGCCGATTCTCAGGAGCATGGTTTCAGCAAAGATTGCGTTCGAAGTCGATTGCCTGCGCAACGTCGCGGTTCGGTGACTGGCCGACAACGAAGTGGGGCAGTTCAACTTTTACCTGGAAAGAGAGCATTACCTTGAGAGCAGCCGCTTTGCCGGCCAGTGCTTGCGCTACGTGGCCGAAGTTGATGGGCAGTGGGTGGCGTTGTTGACCTTCAGCGCACCCGCACTGAACCTCAAGGCTCGGGAGCAGTGGATTGGCTGGGGTGCGCGCCAGGGCGCCCGTCGGCACGGACTGGTGGTCAGTAACAGCCGCTTTCTGGTGTTGCCGGAGAGTCAACGTTACCCCAATCTGACCTCGCGGGTGTTGGGGCTGGCATTGTGGCGTGTGAGCGCCGACTGGCAGCAGGGCTGGGGCCATCCGGTGCTGGTGGTGCAGAGGTTTGTCGACGAGTCGCAGTATCGCGGTACCTGTTAGCGTTCCTGCAGCTTTGAGGTCGTGGGACTGACCCAGAGTTTTGGGCGGGCGAGCTGTCACTTTTGTGAAGCGCACGGCCAACCCAAGCAGCTTTCAAAACACCATTGATCTTTAGGGGTGCGGCGGACTCGATCCTTCCCGCCAAACCCCACTCGGCGGACTCCATACGACCTGCGGGAGAGCCAGGTGCCGACAAGGAATCACACATCCTCGGCACGCCGACGCTCGGACAGGGTTAAGTTAAAGCCCGCCTACAGCATAGGCTGCACTACGGCCCCTCCCCCAAGCCAGATGAATCAGCCGCGAGAACACAGGAAATCGGCTTCACTTCTTGCTCGCTAATGCATCCCCTGTAACTCATATTCCGGTCCTCGTATGCGTTGGACACAGACACTGATTCCCACGTTGAAAGAGACCCCGGCGGAGGCCGAGATTGTCTCACACAAGCTCTTGCTGCGCGCCGGGCTGATTCGCAAGCTCACCGGCGGGCTTTACACCTTCCTGCCGCTGGGGTTGAGAGCACTGCGCAAGGTCGAGCAGATTGTGCGTGAGGAAATGAACCGCGCGGGCGCGCTTGAACTGCTCATGCCGGCCCTCCAGCCCCCGGAGATCTGGCAGCAGAGCGGCCGTTACGAGACCGCGCAGGATGTGCTGTACAAAGTGCGCGACCGGGCCAAAAAGGAATGGGTGCTGGGCCCCACGCACGAGGAGGTTATTACGACGCTTGTTGCCGGGGAAATCAACTCTTACCGGCAGATGCCCAAGAACTTCTACCAGATTCAGGTCAAGTTCCGGGACGAGATCCGTCCGCGGTTCGGCCTGATGCGCGCCAAGGAGTTCATCATGAAGGACGCCTACAGCTTCGATGCGACAGACGAAGCCGCACAAGCCACCTACCACAAGATGTATGATGCCTACGCGCGCATCTTCCAGCGTTGCGGGCTAAGGGCGATGCCGGTCGAGGCGGACACGGGCGTGATGGGCGGAAAGTTCTCGCACGAGTTCATGGTGCCGGCGGAAACGGGGGAGAACGAGGTCGGGTTTTGCGAGGAGTGCGGGTATGCGGCGAATGTGGAGAAGGCGACCAGCCGGGTCGAGAAGTGCGGAGCGCGGAGTGCGGAGTGCGGAGTGGAGCAGTTTGCGACGCCCGGCGTGCTCACGATCGAGGCGCTGAGCAAAGCGCCGTATAACGTGCCCGCCGACCAGCAGATCAAGACGCTCGTTTATCTGGCCGACAGCAAGCCAGTGCTGGTGCTGATGCGGGGCGACGACCAGTTGAACGAAGCCAAGCTGACGGGCGCCCTGGGCACGGGCAATTTGCGCCCAGCCGAGCGGGAGGAGATTTTCGCCGCGCTCGGGGCGCATCCGGGCAGCCTGGGCGCTGTGGGCGTCACGAAACTTCCGGTCTATGCCGACGAGCGGCTGCGCGATGCCGCGGAGATGACCACGGGGGCAAACGCCGACGGCTTCCATCTGCGCCATGTCGCCATCGGGCGGGACATCCAGGTGGGGCATTGGGCGGACCTGCGGCTGGTGCGGGCAGGCGAGGCCTGCCCGAAGTGCGGAAAGCCGCTGAAAATCCAGCGCGCCATCGAGGTCGGACACGTTTTCAAGCTCGGCACCAAATACAGCCA
>CAZHEW010000314.1:0-4544 GCA_964531815.1 uncultured Verrucomicrobiota bacterium | reverse complement strand
GCTTGCCACCACCGGCGACCGAAACCGCGCATTCAGAACCTTCACGTGCTTCCAGGCTGTCAGATACGCCATCCCCATCCGCGCCGCCGCTGCCCGCAAGCTCCCCGTCTCCGCGACCAACTCCAGCAACTGCACCCGGCCCGGCCCCAACACCGCGTTCCGGCCGCACATCACCCGCAGCCGCGGAAACGCCGACGCCGGCAACGCCCGGCTCTTCTTCGCCTTCGCCACGCCCGACACATGCCACAAAACCGCCCCCGTTGAAAGCCAGTTCTGACCTGAGAATCCTCCCGCTGACGCCGACCCGACAAAGCGGCCCTCCCCCCGCCGCGCTATGGCTTGATCAGCGGCTTGCCCGGATGCAGCAGGTGCCACAACGTCACCAGCACCACCTGCGCGCACGCAAACGCCATTACATACGGCACCCAAAACACCGGCAACTGCAACGTCATGCTCACCTCCCCGCTCGCCCTGAGTTGTATCCCGTAAGCGATGAACTGCCACGTGAACAGGCTGAACATCGCGATGATCGGCAGCCGGATCAGCGTGTCCGCCACCGTTCGCCCCCGCTGCCCCAGCCGGTGATGGAAATACTCGACCGCCACATGCCCCTTGATCGCCGTTGTGTAGGGCAGCGCGCATGCAATCGTCAGCCCGGCGGCTACCTTCACCAGGTCATAAGCGCCCGGAAGCGGATGCCCGAGCTTCCGCAGCACAACGTCCACGCAGGTCACCACCATCATCATCACCAACCCCAGCCCGGCCAACCACGCCGTGCCCCGCACCAACCGGCGCAGCGCGGTCACCAGAAAATCCCATCGCCCGGTCGGGGGCGGCGCCGGCGGCACTTCCATTGCCCCACGTTGCCCCGGCAGACTCATGGCGTGGGTTTTCCGCTCCGTTCGCCTTTTGCTCCGCTGTCCTTCTCAGATCCGCCCGCCGGCAAATCAAAAACCATCCCGGACCACGCAATCCGCACCAGCATGCCCACCGACAACACCAGGAGCACCGTGAGGATTGCTGCCACCGTCCAGCCGCCCCCCGACGCCCCGATCCCTCCCGACCAACTGCCGAACACCTGCGGCAGCAGGGCAAAACTCACCGGGATCAAGGTCAACAGCGGCAGCGCCTTCCCCCCGCCCCCCGCCAGCGCCCGCACGCCCCAGATCAAACACAATGCACCCCCCGCCAGCCCGGCAATCAGCGCGGGCCGCGTCTCTCCCGGGGCCAGGTGATAGACCAGATAACTAAGACCTGCGAGCAGCAGGCTGTAAACGACCAGCAGCAGACCAAGGGTTTTGTTCATCTCGCAAACGACAAGGTTTGAACTGCCCTGGCAGCCAGTCCACTTGCCGGATGCGAGCCGAACCACAACGGTTGATTATCCCTTCACAGGGAGGAGCATTAGGCCACTGTATCCGAAGCTTCATTGCGCCAAAGCAATTCAGTTCTTCGGATGGCGGCCCGACCACCCAGACGACCTCTAGCGGCACACGCCGTCAGACCCTTGCATTGCGCTGGGCATCGTTTGCCCCAGCGCCACCACTACTATACCGCACCTGCGCGCACCCCGCCAAGCCCCAAGATCTCTCCGCCAGATTATCGGCGTCAGATTCATGTCCTCACCGCCCGAACGCGCCCCCTCAATACCTGCCCTTCTTCCCCAACTCCCGCTCAATCCCCCGCCTCCTTCCGCTCCTCCTCGGCGCGGTAATCAATCACCCGCGCCTTCTCCAGCGTCACCAGTCCGCCCTTCATCATCTCATCCAGCACCGGCAGAAACCCGTTGATCTTCTCCTCCGTGTCCACGATCTCGACCACCAGCGGCAGGTCCATCGAGAGCCGCAGGATTTTCGCCGTGTGCAGCCGGCTGGACTTCCCGAACCCCATCGGCCCCCGCAGCACCGTCGCCCCCGCCAGGTGCATCTCCCGCGCCTTCAGCACGATGGCCTCATACAGCGGCTGATGTTTCCACCGGTCCGACTCGCCAATGAATATCCGCAGCAACACCGCGTCATGAGGCAGGTGCATATTAGGTGCCTTTCATTGAGTTCAACTGCAGCGCCAGCGCGCGCCCGAGCCACACGCCCACCAGGCACAGCACCAACGACAAAACCGCATTTCCGCCCGCCAGGAACCACTTGCCGTCCTCCGCCAGATTAAGCGTCTGCAGGCTGAAAGAAGAGAAAGTCGTGTAGCCCCCGCAAACCCCGAGCATAAGGAACTGCCGGAAGGTTGGCGGCGCCATCCATCGCCCCTCCGGCCCCGTCGCGGTGGCGAAGAACCCAATAACGAAAGAGCCCGTGACGTTAACAACGAGCGTGCCCCAGGGGAAAGTCTGGCCGAAGCGATTGGCGATGAAACCGGAAGCCCCCCATCGGGCTAGACTGCCCAGACCGCCGCCTACGAAAATCCAAAGTGCGTTCCACATAGATACTTCCAACCACGCCACAAACACTGGCGCTGGCAGGAGTTATCAGCACTGAAAACCGTTCAGGCGGTTCGCTCGCCGCTGCAAGCAGGCAAACTCCATTGCCTTGTCTGCAACCATGCCTCTTCCCGATCCCCTCAGCAAGACAAAAAGCTGCCTGATCTCCCCAGGACACGCCGCCCCCCGGTTCCAACCACGCCGACCGCAGCCCTCGCGCCAGCCTATCCCGGCTTCTGGCGCGGTTCCAATGCGATAGCCGCTGCGGGGCCGGCAGGCTGCGCCCTCGTCTCCCCAGTCACACCTTGCCACCCCCGTAGTAGCTCCGTTCTACCTCCGTAGTAGGTCCTTGCTTGAGACGGAGGTGGAACGGAGGTGGAACGGAGGTAGAACGGAGGTGTCAGCGGGGCGGGTGGGTGGCGGCGGGCGGACAGCGAGCGGGGGGGCTGTTCCAGCGCTGGATTCTTCAGGCAGGTGTGCTTTCCAGGCGATCCGGCTATGCCCCGGGGCCGACGCCGCGGTTGCACGAACGCGAAATGCCGCCAACCCGCACTTCTCGCTACGAAATACCGACAGACCGGCGCGCGGATGCGAGGGCTGCGCGCGTTTGGGCTGGAGTGCGAAAGACGCGGGCTGTGGGGCGGCGGCCAGAACGAGCCGTCGCGGGGCTTTGATCTTCAGTCGGCCTTTAGCGCCCCTTGCGGGCGGAGCCAAAGCGGATGACGGGATAATCGCGGGTTTCGGCCAAACGGAAGCCAGACGCTGTGATTCCTTCCGCAATCCCGGGCATATGCGCCACCCCCCACGGGACGATGATCGGCTCCGGGTCGGAGAGCCAGGCATGCAGTTCGCCCAGGAGGTGCTCGTTGCGCGTCCGGAGGAGGTCATCCAGGATAACGGCCAGGAGTTCCTCCTCGGATTGGGGGGAGGGTGAGTATGTGAGAATCTTGGTCAGGGTTCCAGCGTTCAGGCCTTTCGCATGAATGAGCGTTATGAGGTTGAGAAAGCCAATTGTGTTCGTGGTAAAGGCGGCCACATCCACATCCGCCATCACCATTCTCACCTGGACCGGGTTGAACTCCTGGTCCTGCTCGGCCAGCCCGAGCGTGGCGGCCATGCGTTGGTAGGTCAGGGTGTTGGTAAGCAGTCCGCTGTTGTCGGTGACGCCTTCCATCAGCACGATGGCGTTGCTCGGGAACGATTGCGCGAGCTGCCGGTAGAAGGCGGCTTCGCCGATGTGCGCCATGGGCACCAATTGAATGGTTTTGCCGTCGTCCCGAACGTATTTCCGCACTTGAACCGTGAGCCCGCCGGGCCGCAGCGCCAGAAAGCCCTTGCTGAAATGTCCCGCGGCGAAGGACGCGCAAAGGGCCAGAAACACCAGCGCGCCCGGCAGGAATACCAGGACGTTAAGCAGCAGGAACCCAACTAAGTTCGGCCAGCTAAAGCGCCGCGAACCCAGCCGGCTGTTCGCCACCAGCGGCCAGCGCAGCCGGAAACCGCCCTGGGCCCAGCAGAGCATCGCCAGCCCCAAAGCGACCTGGCCCAGAGAGACGAGCCACGCGATCTGCTGCAGCCGGCCGTAGAAACAAATCGCCAGCGCAATCACGCCAAACAACGTTACGGGAAAGAAGAGGGTGCTGGGCAGAAACAGCCGCTTGGGAATCATGGGGGTGAGCCCCATCAATCCGTAAACCAGGATCGTCAGAAGCAGGGCAAAAAAGAACACAACCGCGCGGGGTACCGTGAGCGCGTGAACGCCAAGAAAGAGGATCAATGAGTCATCCGCCAGGGAGACGAGGGCATCGGCCAGAAACAGCGCCAGGTAGAGGCTCAGCAGAACGGCGAGCGTTGCTCGCAGCCGCCCGGGCCCGGAGGCCGGCTCCGGCGCCAGCCGCGGTGGCGAGCGGATCACCGGCGGCAGCGGGTTCCCCGGCCGAGGAGTATCATCGAGCGGCTGTGACTCAGGCGGTGGCTGCATGGCAGGGCAAACAATAAAGGAGGAAGTCCTGGAATTCAAGGCCGCTGCGCCCGCAGGGGTGACCCCGGCCCCCGTTTTGCCGCGGCCAGACTGACGCGCGCGGGCGGAGTTTGCGGGCCTGAGCGTTTCCGACGC
>CAZHEW010000313.1:0-4576 GCA_964531815.1 uncultured Verrucomicrobiota bacterium | reverse complement strand
CGACTGACTGTATTGAACCAGACAACCGCCTTCGACACCACCCAATATGTTGAAAAGGGCGATTGAACTCACGCGCCCGAAGCGCCGGTCTTGATCCTCTTCCCGGCTCTGTTTCGCCAGGGATTACGTCGTCTATCGCTTCATCAGCCGCAGCGCGATGTCCTTCTGGTAGGACGGCGAAGTGAGGAGGAGCCGCCCGCCCTTGTGGCGATGCGTCTCGCGCTGATCAATATTTCCGGTGAGCGGGTTGATCCATTCGCTTCGGTAGGCGCCTGGAGGAAGAGCGAGCGCGATCTTCGCGCTGCGATCATGCGGGGTCTCCTTCAGCGCCTCGCGCGGATTCCCGGGGCCGATGTAAACGGCGTGGGCTTTTGGCGAATCGGCCAGCACGCAGGCGCAATGGCCGCTATCAATGGCCACGGGTTCCAGCGCGGAGATTGACGGTTTCATTCGCACAACATCGAAGCTCGTGATGAAGTCTTTGAGAATCCGCAATTGCCGGCGGAATGCCGGGTTGCCGCCGCCAGGCTGGCTGGCGGGATAAGCGAAGGTGCCGTCTTCGTGCCCAACAGCAAACGAGTAATCAAGCTGGTTGAATAGACCGCCGCCCGCGAGCAGGAACTGCCACGCTTCGACCCGGTAGGGCAGGTCATTCGTCCCACGGAACCCGGTTTCGTTGTCGCCGAGGACCCGGTTCAAGTGATAATTCAGGCCCACGGCGTCGGGCGGCTGGGCGTAGTGAAAGTTAAACACCGAGACCGCCGGGTGCGGCTTTTCGATCTTCGCCTTGCCGTTCGCGATGTTCTGGGTGATGAGATGCTTGCTGCGAAAGCCCATCTCCGCGTCCACGATCACATCGGCGATGCGATGCTGCCATTGGAGGGTGACGCCGCCGAAGTAGGGCTCGTTGCAGATTTCATAAACAATGTTGTCAAAGCCCTTGAGTTCGGCCACGACCTTGCGCACCAGCGCTTCGTGGATGGCCAACAGCCCGCCGTGCCGGTCCAGCGTGTAAACGTTGGTGCGAGACGTGGCGCCGATGCCGTTGATGTTGTTGGCCGCGTTCTGCGGGCTGATCTGCCACTGGGTTTCGTTGTAGAAGGGACAGAAGAATGTGTACTCAACAACGATTCCGCGCCGACCGGCGTGTGCCACGAAATGCTTGAGCCGTTCAAAATAGGCGGGGTCCCATTTCGCGAGGTCGAACTTATTCCCGCCGTTCGGATAGCCCGGGGTGGCTGAGCGCGCCCAGGGACACAGGAACCGGTCCCGGCCCGGCGCGAGCGTGTTGCGCGCGATCTTGAAGGCGCCGGGGGGTTCGACGTAAGCCCCGGAAAAGGTCCGGGTGAGGTTCAATCCGTGCTTCGCGAGCGTGTCGAGGTATTTCCGGTAATCGAAATCGAGATTTAGCACCGCGCCATAGTGTTCCCCCGACGTGATCAGCACGACGGGCTTGCCCCGAAACAGGAAGTAATGCGGGTTGCCGCGATGAAGTGCGATGGGCTTTTTCGCCGCCGCGGAGGAGGCCGTAAGCAACGTGAGCAGGAGGGTGAGCGTGAGCGCAACCGCTGGCGCGTTTCGGCCCAGGGCATTCTTAATCATGGGTGGAACGTGCTCCAGAAAACCTCGGCTTCAGCTCTTTAGCTCGGCGGCCAGTTGCTGTCCGAGCTCGACGGCTTCCTTGGGGAGGCCTTTGGTCTCCGCCCGGCGGAGCGGTCCGGCTGTGAAGGAGAGGGCGCGCAGGTGGAGGCGGTTGTCCACAACTTCGGCGCAGGCGGCGACGGGGCTTTGGCAGCCGCCTCCCATCGCGGCCAGGAAGGCGCGCTCGGCCAGGACGCATTGCCGGGTGTTGAAGTGGTTGAGCCGCTCGCAGATTGACGCGATGCGCTCGTCGCCCGCGCGAATCTCGATGCCAATCGCGCCCTGGCCGACGCAAGGCAGCATTACCTCCGTGTCGAGGACTGTTGCCAGCAGGCCGTCCGGCACGGCATCGCCCTGGAGGCGGCCAGGCGGGGTGATGTGGAAGTTGAGGCGGGCCAGGCCGGCCAGCGCCAGCACGGTAGCGTCCAAGTCAGGCCGCTCGGCCAGCTTTTGCAGGCGGGTGACCACGTTGCCGCGGATGTCGGGGACTTTGAGGCGGGGATTGAGCGCGAGCAACTGGGCCTTTCGCCGGGTGCTGCTGGTCGCGACCACCGCGCCCGCCGGGAGGTCCGCCACTGCCAGGCCGGGTTTGAACCCGCGTCGCGCGGATTGGCCGGGCGACCATTCGACGGCATCTTTGTCGGCTTCCGCGGCGCGAAGGTAATCGGCGTCGCGGTAGATCAGCACGTCGCGGACGTCGGCGCGTTTGCCGACGGCGCCCAGGCTGAGGCCCGGGGGTAATTCGGTGGGCAGGTCTTTGAGGCTGTGCACCGCCAGGTCGGCGCGATGCTTGAGGAGGGCAACCTCGAGTTCCTTGGTGAAGAGGCCCTTGGGCAGGTTCTTGCCTTCCTGCGCCAGGGAGGCGGTTTTAAGTTTGTCGCCCGTGGTCTTGATGATCTTCAGCTCGAAACTCAGTTTCGGGAAGGCGGCGCGGCACTGGGCCAGGACCAGGTTGGCCTGGGCGAGCGCCAGGGCGCTGCCGCGGGTGGCAATGAAGATGGGGCGGGGGGAGGGCACGGCTTCACTCACTGCCAAAGGCCGGCCGCAGACTCCCGCTCGGCAGCCGCCCGCCCGCGTGCTCCAGCAACCCCTGCGCCTTGTCGCGGATGATCTTCTCACAACGGGCAACCTCTTGCTGGCGCTGTTTGAGGTAATCGTCGGCAATGGCCTGCAGGTCGTCTATGTTGTAAAGATAGACGCCTTCCAGGAAGTTGACTTCTGGCTCGATGTCGCGGGGCACGGCGAGGTCAATGAGCAGCAGGGGGCGGTTGCGGCGCGCCTTGAGCAGCGGCGCAAGCCGGGCGCGGTCGAGGATGTAATGCGGCGCCGAGGTGCTGCTGATAACGATGTCAACGCGCGCGAATTCGCCGATCCAATCCTCGAAAGGCACGGCGCGTCCGCCCAGTTCATGGGCCAGGGCGAGCGCCTTGTCGTGCGAACGGTTGGCCACCGCGAGGCTGCGGGCGCCGCGCGAGACCAGTGCGCGGGCGGTCTTCTCGCTCGTGTCGCCCGCGCCGACGACCAGCACGTCGCGGTCGCTCAGCCGACTGAAGACCTTCTGCGCCAGCTCGACGGCGACCGACCCGACGGAGACACTGCCGCGCTGGATGCCGGTTTCAGTGCGGATGCGCTTGGCGACGTTGAAGGCGCGCTGGAAGGCCTTGTTGAGCCGGGCGCCGGTATGGCCGTGCTGGAGGGCGAGATCGTAAGCGCGCTTAAGCTGGCCCAGAACCTCCGTCTCCCCAAGCACCATCGAGTCCAGGCCGCAGGCAACTCGGAAGAGATGTTGGACGCTTTGCGGCTCGCTCAGCGTGTAAAGCTCGCCGGCCAGTTGGTCGTGGCAGTCCTGGGACGCGACCAGGAATTCCCGGAGCGCGGCAAAGGCGCGGGAGGGTTCCATCGGTGTGGCGGCGTAGATTTCCACGCGGTTGCAGGTGGACAGGATAACCGCCTCGTCGGCGGCGCCCGAGCCGCGGAGCGATTCCAGGGCCGACGGCAAGCCCGCCTCGTCAAACGCAAAGCGCTCGCGCACCGCCACGGGCGCGGAGTGATGGCTAAGGCCTATGACGACGATCGGCATGCTAGGGGTTATGGAGGGGCGACAGGACATTGGTGCCCCAGAAGGTCAGCAGCACGAAGAGGAAGCTGCCGATGGCGCTCAGGGCGAAGCGGCGCCCGCCCTGGGCGAATCGCCAGCGGAGGATGATCAAGCCCAGGTAAAGCAGCCAGACGCCCATGGACCAAACGATCTTCGGGTCGCCGCGGTAGGCCTGGGGATGGTCAAGGCGGGCCAGGGCCAGCACGCCGACCGCCAGCCCGATCGTCAGGAAAACAAACCCGATGGCCAGCAGCCGTTCCGCCGCCGCCTCAAGCCGCTGGATGGGCGGCAGGAGCGAGAAGATCGCCCGCAGCTTGTTAAACTTCAGATTGCGTTCCTGGGTGAGGAACATCAGGGCTGCCACGGCGCTGAGGCCGAACGCGCCGTAGGAAAGCGACAGCAGAGCGGCGTGCAGGCTCGTCCAGACGGTCGCCAGCCCGGGCTGGGCGCTGTAGGAGGTGTCGAGGCTGGGCATCAGGGCAAACACACCTATGGCGAAGAGGACCGGCGAGGCAAAAGCGCCGAGGAACCGCAGGCGCGCCCACAGACCCAGCGCCAAATAACCCGCCACGATGGTCCACATAATGAAAAGGGTAGCCTCGAAAAGGTTGGTAACGGGACAGCGGCCCAGGTGAAACCCGCGCTGCAGCATCGCCGCGGTGTGCAGGCCAAAAGCAGCCAGCAGCAGCAGGTAATTGATCCGGTTGTCCCGGCGGAACCCGTTTCGCCACAGGAACACCGAATAAACCATGCTGAGCCCGTAAATGACTACTGCCAGCAGGAAAAGGTGTCGGTCAGTCAGCCAATCCACGCTGAAAGGTTAATCCGCCAAAGGGC
>CAZHEW010000312.1:0-4597 GCA_964531815.1 uncultured Verrucomicrobiota bacterium | reverse complement strand
GGCCGCCAGCTTCAACAGCACCAGTGCGGCGCAAGCGATCTATGTCGCGGCCTCCGGTCCGCGGCAGTTCTACCGTCTGCGCTTTCCCTTCGCCTGGTCGTGGCCGTAGGCGGTCGCGATTGCCGCCGGGCAGTTTCCGCTTGTTGCGTCTCCCTGCGGGAGCTAGCATGCGCGCATTGCGTGGGAATAGACAACCGCTATGACCGGCACTGACAACGAGAAGGGCAGCCTGCGCGAGCGTCTGCTCGAGATCCCGCCGCAGCAGCTCGAGGAGCGTCTCGCGCAGCTCGACCGCCTGGCCACCATTGGCACGCTGGCCGCCGCGATGGCTCACGAAATCAGGAACGCACTGGTGCCGGGCAAGACCCTGGTGGGCCTGCTGCTGGAGAAGCACCCGGACGCTGAACTTGCCGGCATGGTGCGCCGCGAGTTGGGCCGCATTGACGCAATCGTCACCCGAATGCTGAAATTCTCAGGATCGGCGCGGCTGGCGTTTGGCGAGGTCCACGTGCACGAGGTTCTGGAGCACTCGCTGCGGCTCGTCCAGCCCCAGTTGGAGGGCAAGTATATTTCATTGAGCCGGTCGTTCCTGGCCGCGCCCGATCTTGTGAAGGGCGACGAATACCAGTTGCAGCAGGCCTTCGTAAACCTGTTCGTGAATGCGCTCGAAGCGACGGGTTACAAAGGCACACTCTCGGTTACCACGGAGACCGTCTCACGGGGCGTCGGCGACCCGGCGCAGCTCCGGGTGACGATCAAGGATAACGGCACAGGGATTCCGCCGGAAGTCATGGGCCGGCTCTTCGAGCCTTTCTTCACCGCCAAACCGCACGGCACGGGGCTCGGGCTGCCAATTACCCGCCGCATTGTGCTTGAGCATCACGGTGAGATCAGCGTGGAAAGTCAGCCCGGCCAGGGCGCCACGTTCCATGTCTTCCTGCCGACCCTGGCCTGATTGGGAGCGACGCGATGAGGCCGCCTGCGGCGCCTTGTTCTGCCGGCCGTGTTGACGGCGCCAGGCGGGCTGCGCCAAGATGTTCGCATGCGCACCTGCACGCTCGGCATCCTGAGCGATATCCATTATACCAGCGCCGCCGAACAGGCGCGCGGCAACGACTACGAGCTGCGCGATATTGCCAACCCGATGGTTCGCGTGTTTGCGGCTGCTTTCCGGCGGTTTGTCTGGTGGCGGGAACCGTTGACCAGGAATTGCCTGCTTGATCAGTTCCTCCAACAAGCCAGCGCCTTCGACTATGTGATCGCCAACGGGGACTACTCCTGCGATTCCGCGTTTCTGGGCCTGAGCGACGATGCCGCCTGCCAGAGCGCGCGGGAATGTCTCGACAAACTCCGGCGGCGGTTTGGGGATCGTCTGCGCGCAAATTATGGCGACCACGAACTGGGCAAGCTCCCGATGTTCAGCGCGCGCGGCGGCTTGCGTCTGGCCAGTTGGCAGCGCGCGCGGAGCGACCTGGGACTGCCGCCTTTGTGGCGAATCGAGATTGGGCGGTATGTGTTGCTCGGATTCGTGTCGTCGCTGGTGGCGCTGCCGGTGTTTGCCGGGGAGACGCTGCCTTCCGAACGGTCTGAGTGGGAGCGCCTGCGGGCGGAGCACCTGGCGGAAGTAACCGCCGCGTTCGCGGCGCTGCGGCCGGACCAGAGGCTGCTGCTGTTCTGCCACGATCCAACCGCCCTGCCGTTTCTATGGCGCGAGGAAGTCATCCGAGGCAAGCTGCCGCAAATCGAGCAGACGATTATCGGCCATCTGCATTCAAATCTCGTGCTGTGGAAGAGCCGTCTGCTGGCAGGGATGCCGCCCATTCGCTTCCTTGGCCACGCGGTTCAACGCATGAGTACCGCGTTGAACCAGGCCCGCCATTGGCGCCCCTTCCGCGTGCGCCTCTGCCCCGCACTGGCCGGCATCGAGCTGTTGAAGGATGGGGGGTATTGCACCGTTGAACTTGATCCGGACGCGCAGCGCCCAATCCACTTCCGGTCCCATCGGCTGCGACGGCCATAAGCGAGGATGCGGTGTGAAAAGCAGGTCTCGGAGCGCGGGGCGGTACAGGAGCGGAACACGACCGGAATGCGGGCGGGCACCATGGCGCGGCGTGCCGGAGTCGAACGGCGGCTAAGGGCGGGAGTTAAAAGAAGGGCTGGTCGGGGCGGGAATCGCGATAGGACCCCGGGAAGGCCTTGAGCCAGAATGAAAAGGCGACGGTGACGTCCTGGGGGCGGTCCTTGCTGTTGCGCACCTTGAGAGTGATGGCGGCAGTCCAGCTTCGCAGGTCGCGAAAGACCGTATAATCCTGTTCCTGCATGGTTCCAGTCCGGGCCTCGAACCAATGCACGGCCCGGAAGCCCCAGTTCTCGTCGAGCCGATAGAGGAGCGAACTGCTGAACAGGTTGTTGCCCGTCCCGTAGGCGGTAGCGCCAGAGCTCAGGTCGTCCCGCAGGTAAAGGTGGCCGAAGTACCAACTCCAACTCCGGTGAGGACGGAGGCCAAGCGTGGTCTGGGACAGCCGCACCTGGCCGTCCTCGATGCTGTATCGTATCTCCGATCCAAGCGAAAGCCACGAGCGTGGATTCAGGGTGAGGTCGGAATAGAGGTCGGCGAACGCGCCCTGTCCGGAATCCCGCTGCAGGCGCCAGTCGGTGAAGACATCCCAGTCAACGAGGCTAATGACCTTCCCGTCGCGTTTGGTCTGCAGTTTGTTGTGCATGCCCAGGCGCATGACGTGCTGGCTGTCAATGGAATCAATGGCGTTGTAGTCGGGGAATTCAATCGGGAGCGGACGCAAGCTGGGCAGCTCGTAGTCAAACTGAGGCAGGTCCTCGATGCCGCGATAATTGGGCCGGGGAACATAGGCGTAGTTGACAGACGGCCGCAGGATATGCCGCAGGCCATCCACCTCGAAGAAAGCGCTGTGGGCGTCCGGCCAAAGGCGGGAGGCTTTGAAGGAGAGCTCGGCACCGGTGTTGAACACGCCGCGGTAGAGCTCGTCGGTCGTAGCGCCCCGGCCGTTGGCCTTGCTGTAGTAGGTAAGCCGGCCGCCCGCGCGGGGGGTGACATTGAGCCAGCCGAAGAACGTGTGCGGCAGGAGCAGTTGATGGTAGGTGTCGGCACGGGCCGCGGCAAAGTCGGGGGTCGAAAAGAGCGAATTGGTTTCGACAAAGAGCCGGCGGTAGTAACCCGCCGAGCTCTCGCTCTCATAGTAGAGGGGGGAGTTGCCCAACTGCTGGCGATAGCCCGTAAGCCGCAGGTCGGGCAGGCGCTCGACGGTTTCGAGGAAGTCATTAACCCGGGGCTGGACGTAAGCGTCGAGGCTGAAGTTTCGCCACAACTTGTTGATCTCGACGAACGTGCTGGGCTGCGGATTCTGACGGTACTCGCTTTCGAAGAACTCGCGGATGATATTGGTGTCGCTCTGGTAGCGAACCAGGGCTTTGGCCGTCAGGTTGGTAACCGGGGCGGCCTGGTAGGAGAAATAGACGCGCTGCCGGTCGTGCGGGCTGACATTCTGGGAGTCCCAGGCGCTGGGGTCTTCATCACGCAGGTAGTAATACTTGAACGTCCCGTCGCCCCAGCGGCCCAGATGATAATTCAAATCCGGCCCCAGCCCAACCCCCCGCCGCGCCCGGTAATCCAAGTGAGCGACGCCGTCGAACTCATCGCCAAGGAAAAAGCTGTAGCTGCCAAGCAGGAACGGGCCAAAGCTGCTTCGATGCCCCGGCGTGAAAGTGAAGTGGTTGGCCCGGTGGGCCAGCTTGCGCGAGTAATAGGGAAAGTAGAAGACCGGCACCTTCGCCACGTAGAGAGTCGCACCGCTCGCCACAACCTTGTCGCCCGGTATGATCTTGAGGCGTTTGGCGCGAACGCTGACGGCAGGCTCTGCCACATCATCGGTGGTGATGACTCCGTTGGTGGCGATGTAGAGCCGGTTGGTAAGTTCGGCATGAAGCCCTTCGCCCGCGGCAAACACGGGCGCTTTGCCCGTGCGGAACTGCTCGGCTTTCAACTGGCGGGTCTTGAAGTTGTAGCGGATGTGCTCGCCGATCCACAATTGGTCTTCGTTCTGGAGCCGCACCTGGCCGTCGGCGGTGACTTCGCCCGATTGTTGATTCACGGTGACCTGGTCGGCGGTTAAGAAGGCGCTGCCATACCTGACCAGCACGCCGTTGGTCCCTATGCCCAAACCCGTTTGGAAGTCGAACTCGGCGTAGCCCTCATCCGTCAACGCTTCCATCTCCCAGGCAGGCTGGTGCTGTGCCCGGACCGGCGAGGCAAGGGCCAGGGCACACATGGCAAGCGCGAAAATGAGCCGCATTCGTGTCATTTGGTGTTGTGAGCTAATCAGAAGCCGCGCGAACTGCCAAGCGGCAATTCCAGCCCATGGGGCGTGGCATATGCGAGCCAGGCGGTCTGCTGGCACGTGAACTGCAGTTAGTCGGCGTTGAACAGGTTTATGGCCGCCAAAGTCAATGTGCTAAAAATGCTCCAGGAGATCCGGGGCTTTGCCGTGATCTCCAACCGGCGCCCTTCCCCGCGATGCCCCGGGTTGTTGCTGATGCAATTCCGCTCTGTGAGGGCTCGCAA
>CAZHEW010000311.1:0-4614 GCA_964531815.1 uncultured Verrucomicrobiota bacterium | reverse complement strand
CTATATAGGGTGGAATGAAAACATACACGACACGCACAACTGGCGAGCGGAGCGGGCACTCGGGCCTGGGGCGCCGGAAATGTTCTTGCCGGCGCGATCGTGGACGGGTAGGACCTCCATGCCCGAACATGGAATACGCAGTGCGAACGTCACGCCGCTATGCGCCCAAGGCAAACGGCGTGCTCGGATTTGACGCAACTATGAGTTCACGCAGAGATCCGTTAAAGCTGCTTACCCTGCGGCTCAGCCGCGGCACCATTGCTATTCTGGCACTGCTTTGCCTGCCGTGCTGTGCCGGTTCGCGCCCCCCCATCCGGGTTCAGCCCGGGGTCGCCCAGCTCTTTGTGGATGATGGGGTGATCGAGCAGGCGGCCGGCCTGCGGCGGACCCTGCACCAACCGGCCAAGGACAACGGTGGCAACACCCCTTTGATCGCCGCCCGCGCGGGCACCACCTTGCTGGCCTACGGCAGCATCGTCCGGGACACCCGGCTCAATCGCTACGTCATGTTCGTGCAGGAGTTCCCTTCCCGGCAGATGTATCGGACGACGTCCACCAACGGGCTTGATTGGCAGCCTGACACCCACGCCGGACTGGAAAAGGTCGCGTTGGACCTGTCCTTTGGACCGCTGCCCAAGGATGCTCGCGGCCGGCCCGGGATTGACCTGTTCTCCTGTGATTACGACACGAGCGACACGAACCGCCCGTATAAAGGGTGGGTCTGGGCTGCCAACGTGGGCAACGAATGGGAAGGCATCTGGTATGTGGATTCGGCGGACGGCCTGCGCTGGCAGCAAGGCCGGCAGGTTTTCAGCGGGTTTGCCGGCGAGGGCGACCCAAGCTGCCGCGTCATCACCCAGGATGGCCGAACGCTTTACGGTCCCGGCGACGTTACCCTGTTCGCTCATGACCCCGTCGAGAACCGCTTCCTGGGCTTGTTCAAGTTCTACAGCCCGCGCGATATCGGCCCTGGTTCTGGATCGAGGGCCCGAGCCTACGCCTTCCTGGACGGGCTGGACCGTCCATTCGAGGTTGAGAGGCTGGAGCGCATCCAACTCATGCCGGCCCCGGCCGCGCTGAAGGGCGACTTTCCTGCCGACGAATACTACGCGAGCACCGCCTGGCGCTACGAATCGCTCTGGCTGGGCGGCCTGAAGATCTTCCATAACCGGGACAGCTATCCCTGGTCCGCGGCCGGCTGCGCGTTCCTCAAGCTGGTCGTCAGCCGAAACGGGCTCGATTGGAGGAAAGTGCCCTTCACCAACAACACCGGCGTGGCGGAGGTCTTCATTCCCAACGGTGCCGAGGGCGGCAACGGCGGGGCCAACGATGGGGGTTACATCAGCGAGTTCAGCCAAGGCCCCCTGCGCGTGGGCGACGAATTGATCTACTACTACTCGGCGTCTTCCTACGGCAAGAATGCCACCGGCGACCGCCGGATTACGGGCGGCGGCATTTTTCGCGCCCGCCTGCGCCGGGACGGCTTCGTCTCCGTGGACAATGGCGTGCTGACGACCCCGCTCTTCCAGGTGGAGGGCCGGGCCCTCCTGCTGAACGCCGTTGGCCCCGTCAAAGTGCAGGTGCTGGACGACTCCGGCAGGAAGCGCGCTTCAACCACTGTAAGCGGTGACTTCGTGCGCCACCCGGTCCGGTTCCAAGGCAAATCGCTGTGGCAAGTGGCTTCCAGCGGCCGGTGTCGCCTGCGCTTTGAAGTCCGCCCGGCCGCACAGCTCTATTCCTTCACCGTTCAGTGAGGGGAACTCCGGACGTTTCGCCCTTAAGAGTTGCCCACTTCAAGTCCGGCTCCTTAATCTCCTGAATCATGATGAGACGGCTTCTCCCTTTGGCGGCATGGACCGGAGCCTTGAGCTGCGTGGCTGCTTTGTTGTCCAGTGCCGGCGCCGGCGGCGCGGCGGCGCCGCAGCTTGCGCCCGCCATAACCATTCGCCCCGAGGACCATGGCAGAGCGCTGGTCAATCCCGACATGGGCTGGGCCTTCTACTTCTACTCGAACGTCCCGCAGAATTACGGGTCGAAGCTGGAGCCATCGGATACGCTGAGGGATTTTCCCGGCCTCTCGACTGTCTATCTGCGTGTGCCGTGGGCGTATCTGGAGCCCGAGGAGGGCAAGTTCAACTGGGCGCTGTTGGACGGCCCGGCGCAGCGCTGGGTGGCCCAAGGCAAGCGGGTCGCGCTGCGCGTGACCTGCTCCGAGAACTGGATGGCGCGGGCGACGCCGGAGTGGGTGCAGAAGGCGGGGGCGAAAGCCTGCGCGTATGAATTTGGCAAGGGCCGCAGCGAGAAGGGTTGGACCTGGGACCCTGATTTCGGCGACCCGATCTTCCTCCAGAAGCTCGACCGCTTCCTGGCCGCGCTGGCCGCGCGTTATGACGGCAACCCCAATGTGGCCTTCATTGACATCGGCAGCTATGGGCTCTGGGGGGAAGGCCACACGTTCATGAGCAGCCAGGTGCCGGAAACCCAGGCGTTTGAAGTGGTGAAGAAGCATATTGACCTTCACGTGAAGCATTTCAGGAAGACGCTGCTGTGCATCAGCGACGATGTGGCCGGGCACGACCAGCCCGGCCGCCATCTCCCCGAGACCGACTACGCCCTTTCCCGGGGAGTGACGCTGCGCGATGACAGCATCCTGGTGCAGCCGCCGCCCCGGGCATGGTACCACGCCGAGCTGGCACAAGCCTTCTGGCCGCGCTGGCCGGTGATCCTGGAGCACGAGCACTACGGCGGCTCCAAACAGCGCGGCGCCTGGGGCGACGGCCACCTGTTGCTTAAGGCGGTGGAGGACTACCACGCCAGCTACCTGTCCATCCACTGGTGGCCCCGCGAGCTGTTGGCCGAGAACCGCTCGCTCGTTGACCGCATTAACCAACGGCTGGGCTACCGGCTGCAGTTGCGCGAAGTCTCCTGGCCGCGTGAAGTAATCATTGGAGAGCCCTTTGCGGTGCGCAGCCTTTGGGCCAATGCGGGCGTGGCGCCCTGTTACCCCGGCGGTTTCATGGCCCTGACGCTTAAAGACGCCCAAGAGGGCATCGTCGCCGTGCTGGTGGACGAAGGCTTCGATGTGCGCCAACTGCAGCCGGGCCCGGCGGAGGACATCCCGACCAGGGAACGGAAGGCGGAGTTTACGGCGGGCCTGATCGCTCCGGCCACACTGCCGGGAGAATACGCGCTTTACCTCTCGGTCGGACAACGCGACGGCACCCCCAGGCTGGCGCTGCCGCTGGCTGCGGATGACGGCCAGTGCCGCTACAAGCTGGGGCAGATGCTCCTGCGAAAGAAGGGCGGCTGAGCCTGTCAGACAAAAGCCCCGTGCTTGCGCCCCTGGCAGGGCGCGTGGCGAACTGCGTCAGTTTCGCCCGTTCACGGGCGACGCGACAGGCCTGGCTTCCAGGCGCTCCTCGGGAAATGGCGGCAGGTCGGGCACGAGTTTCGGACGAGCGCCAGCAGGCGGGCAGATTACCATGCCAACGCCGCCCTTGGTCTGCATCCACACCTTCTCGAAGTCCTCCTGGAACCATTGCAGGCGGTAGCCTCGGCCACTTTTCCACAGGGCCGAATCGGTCACCACCACGCGCCCGTCGTCGGTGACGCCGTTCAGGGCGACGATGTGGCCGCCCATTTGAGGGTAAGGCGGGGCCTTGTATTGCCCGGGCAACATCTTCATCGAGCAGAGAATGACTTTGTTCTCAGCGACGGTTTTCTGGACGTAATCCCAGTCGCGGAACCGGTCAATGTAGGCCTCGAACCCGTGCTGAATAGCCGCGCCGATCGTGCGCGGCCAGATGCCCGGGTAGTCATACTCGGCATCGAAGGTCAGCGGGACGATGTCTTCCAGGCCGACGGGCTTTCCGAAGTATTCCATCGCGGTGGCCAGGGCGGCGGATTGGCAGCGGTCCGGGATGGGGGTGCCTTGGGAGTCCGCCTGGCGGCGCAACGGCAGGTCGAGAATGCGCGCGGGAGCTGTGGCAGGCTTGCGCCGGGGGGCGTAACGCTTCGCCAGCGCGGGCGTGGGGGAGTTGTCCGTGACCACTACCGAGAAGGCGGGCGGCTGGCTCAGCGCTGATTCCCCTTCGTCCACAATCCGGAACTGGAAGCTCGCGGCTTTGCGTTTGAGCAGCAGTTGGTCCATAGCTACCTTGCCCCACTCGAAGGCCGGTTCGGTGCGTTTGGACGCCGGCTTGACCTTTCCCCAGCATCCGCCGTAGAGCCAGGGCGAGTAGTCGCCGTTCTCGCACCGGACCCGCAGGTAGAGCCGGAACCCCTCGCCGGGGGCGACCCGCAAATGCCACGAGTAGATTAACTCGTCAAAGGCAAACTCCGGCGCCACCGCGCCGGTTTCCCAGCTTCCATCGGCGGCTTTCTGAAACTGGAGGGCGGAGATGGCCAGCCGGGAGTCAAGAGGGCGAAGGGCCGTGACTTGGGCCGCAGCGCCGGGCGCGGAGGCCGCGTGACTCCCGCACAAAGACAGGCCAAGGGCGGCCATCGCAGCAAAGACGACCGCCGGGTGAGCAGTTCGGTTCATAGGCTTTTGTGCTATTCGCTGCAGATTTGACTCGTGTTAGCCTGGCAAAGCAAGCGGAATGGAACGGTTTT